>NZ_JBLROA010000010.1:0-139735 GCF_047921505.1 Micromonospora sp. SL1-18
TCGGATTGAGTTTCCCGGATCGTTTCCCACCGTGGTGGGGATGCATGGGCGTGGAAGTGGAAGCCCGCGCCCAAGGCTGCTCCTCGTGGCCGATGGCCGGTGGTGGATGTGCTGATCGTGTTCACGCCCGGGTGCCGGTGGGCTGCGCGGGGCAGCCGGTTCCGGTCCGTTGGTGCGTGCCCCTCCGGACGCTTGCCCGCCTGGCCGTGGTGAGGCCGGGTGGGGGAGGGTGCCCTGCGTCGCCTGGGCGCGGGGCGTGAGGAATGAGGCCGGGTAGGGCTGGTCTTCGACCGGTCCTTCCGGCTGGTCGGCGTGATGACCGCTGATGCTTCGAGCTTGTCGACCACGGTGCGGATCACCATGGCACCGCTGGTCTCGTCGGTGACGGTCTTGTCCTGGTGGGTCAGGCCACGGGCGGCGATGCGCCGCCAGGCACCATGGTCGCGGTCGCCCTGCCAGCCGCAACCGTCTCTGTTAGGGCAGAGGGCCCACTTCCAGCCCGCCACGGACGGCTTGTCGGGGGCTTTACGGTGCTGTAGCGGACTCAGGCACTGCGGGCAGTGTTTCGAGGTGTTGCGGGCGGGGACGGCGACCACGGCAACACCCGCCTCGGCGGCGAGGTGCCGCATGCGGTCGACGATCTTTCCGCGTACCTGCTGGGACAGGCGCGTGTTCAGCGTGCGGCCCATGCCCCGTGCTTCCATCGACCGCAAGTCTTCCAGATAGATCACGGTCGCCCCGGCGGCGATCGCCTGATCCATCGCCCAACGGGCGGCAGCCCACGCGAGCGCGTCGTTCAAGTTCGCGCGGCGCGCGGACACATACTGGATCTCGTCGCACAGGACCGCATGCTTGCCGGCAAGGTCGTGTTGCTGGTCACCGCCGACGAGCCGCTGGTAGTGGTCGGCCTTGCCGTGCAGCCGTTCACTGTGGCGGCGCAGCCGGTGCTGTTTGGCCAGGACGCCGGCGGCCCGGAACTGGCCTCCAGCCCCTAATGCGGTGATCTGGCCGTTGTTGTGGAGTCGTAGGGCTCCTGCGGTGAGGAGGGTGTTCAGCCCCCAGTCCACGCCGACCCCGATCGTGTGGCCGGTGCGCCGGGCCTTCGGCACCGTGTGCGTGTACGCGACATCGGCGCGTACCTGTCGGCCAGTTACGCGGAGGGTGGGCAGGTGCAGCACCGCGTCCGCAGGGACGGTGGGCGGCAGGGTGATCGGACAGGCCACCCATGCCCAGTCCCGGTACCCTCGCGGATCCGGTCGTAAGGGAAGCTGCAAACGGAGCAGCACCCTGCCCAGATCGGTGTCACTGCGTTCGGTCGTGGCCTGCTGCCGGTCACACGCGGCCAGCAGCAGCATCCGCGGGACCCTCGGGATGCCTTCGAGTTCGAACACGTCCACCGGCAGACGACCATGCGCGGCAAGGAACGCGGCGGCCTGCCGGGTGCGGCCCTTGATGACGCTCGACGGCAGGCCCTCTCCGCCCGGGATCGCCGTGCGCACCTGCTCCCACTCCTGTGGGGTGCGCTTGCGCGGATCGGCCGGCCAGGTCGCCAGGACCCCGGCGGTCAGATCAGCACGCCACTTCACCGAGCGCAGTACACGCCCCGCCTGCTCCTGAGCCGTTCGCACGACCCGGTCATTGACCCTCACACCCCCCGGCGCGGCGGCCGTCCAAGCCAACCGCCGCAACGCCATCCACGCGTTCGACGGCAGCCTCCGCCCACCCGCGTCCTGCCCGGAGGCCAACACCTCCACATCTACACGGTTCCAGCGCTCGCCGATCATGGCGCCCACCATGCCCGCCACCAGATCGGCACACCAACCGACACGTTCGGCCAGCACCGCCTGGGACAGGACCTCCCCGGACTTCTCGTCCACCCCCGTTCGCAGCAAGGCGCGGGCACACGCGGTCCGCAACGCCTCGCCTTCAGCCAACTTTCGGCTCACTCGCCACCGCCCTGGCATTGCCCGGACTCGGCCAGCAGACGAGCCCGGTTATCCGCCGACCGCATTCCGTACAGCCGCCCGGCGACGGACATTCTATGATCACTGCCGGATCATTAATCAAATTGGTTAGCCTATTGTGCGGGCAGACCGTTATGTCGGATCACCTCGGCGTACCACCTGGCGCTGGACTTGGGGGTCCGTGCCTGGCTGTCGTAGTCGACGTACACCATCCCGAAGCGCTTGGTGTAGCCCCAGGCCCATTCGAAGTTGTCCAGCAACGACCAGCCGAAATAGCCCTTCAACGGCACCCCGGCGCTGATCGCGGCGTGCGCGGCGCGCAGGTGTGAGTCGAAGTACGCCAGCCGGTCCGGGTCGTCGACCCGGCCGTCGACCACCGCGTCGACGAACGCCGAGCCGTTCTCGGTGACGTACAGCGGCAGGTCGGTGTAGTCCCGGTGGACGCGTTCCAGGGTCTCCACCAGGCCGGGGGCATCGATCTCCCAGTCCATGTCGGTCACCGGCACCCCCCGGGTGACGAATCGGATCTCCTCGCTACCCGGCCAGCACGACGGCGCCCGCCAGTAGGCTTCCGCCTCGGCGCTCTCCACCGGGGCGGCGACGACGTACCGGCTGTAGTAGTTGACGCCCACCAGGTCCAGCGGGGTCGAGATGACCGCCAGGTCGCCGTCGCGGACGTGCCCGAAATCGGTGACCTGACGCAGGTCGGCCTGCAGGTCCGCCGGGTACGCCCCGCGCAGCACCGGGTCGAGGAAGAACCGGTTGGCCAGCCCGTCGATCCGGCGGGCGGCCTCCGCGTCCTCCCGCGAGTCGGTAGCCGGGGTGACCGGGTAGAGGTTGACCGTGATCCCGAGCTGCGCCTGCGGCCGGGAGTCCCGCAACGCCTGGACGGCCAGCCCGTGCCCGAGCATGAGGTGGTGCCCGGCCCGCACCGCGTCGGCCCCGTCGGAACGGCCCGGCGCGTGCACCCCGGAGCCGTAGCCGAGGAAGGCCGAACACCACGGCTCGTTGAAGGTGGTGAAGTATCGCACCCGGTCGCCGAGGGCGTCGGCGACGAGCTGCGCGTAGTCGGCGAACCGGCCGGCAGTGTCCCGGGCCGGCCAGCCGCCGGCGTCCTCCAGGGGCTGGGGCAGGTCCCAGTGGTAGAGGGTCAGCCACGGCTCGATGCCGTGGGCCAGCAGTTCGTCGACCAGCCGCCGGTAGAAGTCCATCCCCTCCTGGTTGACACCCCCGGCGCCGCCCGGCTGGACCCGGGGCCAGGAGACCGAGAAGCGGTAGGACTTCAGCCCCAGGTCGGCTATCAGCCGCACGTCGTCCGGCATCCGGTGGTAGTGGTCGCAGGCCACGTCGCCGGTGTGCCCGGCCACCGTCCGGCCCTCGGTGTGGCTGAAGGTGTCCCAGATCGACGGGGTACGGCCGCCCTCGGTCGCCGCGCCCTCGATCTGGTACGCGGCGGTCGCCGCGCCCCAGAGGAAGCCGGGCGGGAAGGTGAGTGCCGGACCCTGGTCGAGGACCCCGACGGCGGGCGGGCTGGCTGGGTTGCTCACGACTTGACGGCGCCTTCCATGATTCCGCCGATGATCTGGCGGCCGAACAGGATGAACACGATGAACAGGGGCAGGGTCGCGATCAACGTACCGGCGAAGATCTGTGAGTTGTCGGCGAAGTAGGCGGTGTTCAGGCTGCGCAGGGAGATCTGCACGGTCGGGTTGGCCGGGTCGGCCAGCACCACAAAGGGCCAGAAGAACTGGTTCCACTGCTCCATGAAGGTGAGCAGGCCGAGCACCGCGGCGGCGGGGCGCAGCGCCGGCGCGACCACGTGCCAGTACACCCGCCAGGTCGAGCAGCCATCCACCCGGGCGGCCTCGATCAGCTCGTTCGGGACGGCCTGCTCGGCGTACTGGCGCATCATGAAGATCCCGAAGCCGCCGATCAGGAACGGCACGGTCACCGAGGGCATGCTGTTCAGCCAGTCGAGCTTCGCCATCAGGATGTAGAGCGGCAGGACGCCGAGCTGGATCGGCACCATCATCGAGGCCAGGATGATCAGCAGCAGCGCGTTCTTGCCGCGGAAGCGGAGCTTGGCGAAGGCGAAGCCCGCGAGGGAGCCGAAGAAGACCGTGGCCACCGTGATCGTGCCGGAGACCAGGAACGAGTTCAGCAGACCCTTGACGATGTTGGCGTCGCCGTTGTCGAGCACCCGCTGGATGTTGTCGCCGAGCTTGCCGCCGGGCAGGAACGGTGGCGGCCAGGAGTTGGCCGCGTCGTTGGTACGCGAGGCGATCACGATCATCCAGTAGAACGGGAAGAGCGAGAGGATCACCCCGAGGACCAGCCCGACCATGGTCAGCGGGCTGGCCTTCCAGAGCCGCTCGGCCTGGTGGCTGGCGCGCACCGGGGCGGCCGGTCGGGCGGGTGGGCGGAGTGTGGTGGTCGTCATCTCGTCACCTCACTTGTCGGAGCTGATGCGGCGGGCCAGCAGGTAGTTCACCGTCGACATCAGTGCGATGAGCACGAAGAGCACGAGCGCGACCGCGCCGGCGTAGCCCCACCGGAAGCGCTGGTTCATCACGTCGAGCAGGTACATGGTGATGGTCTGGAACTGCCCCTCCGAGCCGCCGGAGATGCCACCGGCACCGCTGGTGAACAGCAATGGCTCGGTGAAGAGCTGCAACCCGCCGATCGTCGAGATGATCAGCGTGAAGATGATCGTCGGGCGGAGCTGCGGGACGGTGATCGACCAGAACTGGCGGCGGCGGGAGGCGCCGTCGAGCGCGGCCGCCTCGTACATGTCCTTGCTGATGGACTGCATGGCGGCCAGGTAGATCAGGGCGTTGTAGCCGACCCACCGCCAGTCGACCATGGTCGAGATGGCGAACCAGGAGGCGAACCGGTTGGCCCGCCAGTCGATCTTGTCCAGGCCGACGGCGTCGAGCAGCCAGTTGACCAGGCCGAATTCCTTCGCGTAGATCATCGAGAAGATCAGCGCGACCACCGCGGTCGAGGTGATGATCGGCATCGCGATGGCCATCCGGAAGAAGGTCTGCCCGCGCAGCTTCCGGTTCAGCGCGTTGGCCAGCACCAGCGCCAGCATGAGCTGCGGCACGGTGGAGAGCACGAACATGCCGAAGGTGTTGACGACTGCGTTCCAGAACTTCGGGTCGTCGGTGAGCAGCTCGACGAAGTTGTCCAGGCCGACGAAGGAGATCGTCGGGTTCAGCGGCGACCGGTCGGTCAGCGCGATCCAGACCGTGTACACGATCGGATACAGGCTGAACACCGCGAAGATCACGAAGAACGGGAGGACATAGACGTAGGGCGAGTACTTCAGGTCCAGCCGGGTGAACGAGGTGCGGCGGCGGTGGGCGGAGCGGGCGGATCGGGTGGGGCCGCGATCAAGGGGTGCCGCGGCGTGCAGGTCGAGGCTCATTGACGGTCCTTCTCCTCGGCCGGTGCCACCCGCCCACACGGGCGGCACCGGGCTCTCCGGGCACCGCGGGTGGCGCCGACAGCCCTGGCTGCCGACGCCACCCGCGGCCGGGGCGGCCGGATCACTTGCCGGCGGCCTCACCGTTCTTCAGCGCCGCCTGCCACTGCTCCTCGGCGGACTTGCCCTGCTCGACGGCGCGCAGGGTGTTCTCCACCTCGGTGCGGACCGCGTTGTTCTTCGGGCCGAGGTAGACCGGCTTCAGCTCGGTGGCGCCGGCGGCGAAGACCTTGCCGGTCGGGGCGTCGCTGAAGTAGTCGTTGGTCGCGGCGGCGACGGCTGGGTCGGCCAGCGCCTGCGGCGAGGACGGCAGGTTGCCGACCGCCTTGAACGCCTCGGTCTGGCCCTTGGCGCTGGTCAGGAACTTGGCCAGCTCGGCGGCCTCCTTGGGGTGCTTGCTGGACTTCGGCACGGCCAGCCAGGAGCCGCCCCAGTTGCCGCCGTTCCCCGGCGCCTTGGCGATGTCCCACTTGCCGGCCGCCCCGTCACCGGCCTGGCCCTTTATCACACCGGTCATCCAGGCCGGGCACGCGATGGTGGCGAAGGTGCCGTTCTTGAACCCGGCGTTCCACTCGTTCGAGAACGACTGGAGGTTGTTCGACAGGCCCGCCGCGATCATCTTGGTGGTGAGGTCGTACGCCGCCTTGACGTCCGGGTTCTCGCCGATGACCAGCTTGTTGCTCTTGTCGTAGTAGGTGTAACCGGAGCCGTCGCCGGCCTTCTGCATCAGCACCACGTTGTAGAAGTTGGTCGCCGAGTCGACGAACTTGTGCTTCTTGTCGGCGGCGGCGAACTTCTGCCCGGTGGCGATGAAGTCGTCCCAGGTGGACCAGAGGGCGGCGACCTGCTCGCGGTCGGTAGGCAGGCCGGCGGCCTTGAACAGGTCGCTGCGGTAGCAGAGCGCCATCGAGCCGACGTCGGTGCCGAGGCCGAGCACCTTGCCGTCGGGGGTGGTGCCCGCCTCCCACTTCCACGGCAGGAAGTTGCCCTTGAGGTCGTTCGCGCCGTAGTCCGCGAGGTTCTGGAACTTGTCGGTCTGCGCGTAGTACTGCACGATGGTGCCCTCTTCCAGGGCCACCACGTCGCCGGCGCCGGATCCGGCGGTGATCTGCTGGGTCAGCCGGGTGTTGTAGTCCCCGAGGCCGAGGCCCTTGCCCCGCTCCTGGATCTTGATGTTCGAGTGCTCCGCCTCGTACTGCTTGTAGAGCTCTTCGTAGCCGAAGCCCTGGTCGCCGAAGACGTCGACGACCAGGGTGATCGGGCCGTCACTGCTGCCGCCCGACTTGTCGTTGCCGCAGGCGGTGGCGGTGAGAAGCGCCGCCACGGACGCGAGCGCGACGGCCGCGAGCCGACGGCGACGGAATGGGACGCTCATCCGAGACCCCTCTTTCGGTGGTGAGGCTGTGTCGTGTGGTGGGGGGGGTACCTGTCGCGCGTCTCGCCACCACCGACCGCGCGGAGAGGCCATCGGCGGCGACCCGGGAGCGGGCAGGGATGAGATCCAGACGAATCCCGGGAGCGCTCCCACGAGCCTGCCGGCACGCCTCAGGGGTGTCAATAGACCTTTGGGAGCGTTCCCAGATCGTTACCCCGTCGCCCGGGAGGACCCCGGGGGCGCGGTCAGCAGAAGCGACGCAGCAGCGTGGTGACCCGGACGGCGTCGAAGTCGTCCGGATCGAAGCCGGGGCCGGCCCACTCGCGCATCGCCCGGTACTCCCGGTGCGCCGGATCGGCGAGCGCGGTGAGCAGGACGGCGTACCCGGACGGGCCGCCGACGTCCTCCGGCGGACAGGCCCGCTCCCCGTGCGCGCAGGACGGGTAGCGCTCGTCCGGGTCGGCGGTGCAGACGTCCTCCACCACCACGTCGTGCTCCCACCAGTCGCCGAAGTCGTAGGTGTAGCGGAAGCGGCTGCCCTTGCCCACCACCGCGTCCAGTCGGACGTCCAGCTCGTCGCGGAGCGCCAACTCGCCGTCCGGGTCGGGTTCGCCGTACTGAAGACCGTCGATCTCGAACGAGTGCAGGTGGCAGTCCCGCCAGCCCATCGCGTGCTGCACCACCCGGTGCAGCCGGTCCAGGGTGTAGCCGCCGGGGACCAGCACCCGCCGCCACACCGACGGCCGGACCCCGGCGAGGGAGACCTTCAGCTGGAAGATCTGACGCGACATGCTGTCCCATCCTTCCTCGGCATAGGCTGGCCAACATGATCTGCCGAGCGTGCCGGGAACGACGGCACGACGACTGTCCAGGCCGGAAGTGGTGCGACTGCCAGCACCGTACCCCCGAACCGACCCCTCCGGTCACCGGTCCGGCCGGCGAATGAGCGCCGAAACGCCGATCACGCGGGTCTGGCCGACGCCCGCGGCCGGTCCGCTGGCCGACCCGGAGTTGGCCGCGCTCTACGGCCGCGCGGCCCGGCCCCACCTGCGGATGAACTTCGTGGCCAGCGCCGACGGCGCGGTCGCCCTGGACGGCTACTCCGCCGGGCTCTCCGGAGAGCCGGACAAGCGGGTCTTCGGCCTGCTGCGGATGCTCTGCGACGGGCTCGTGGTGGCCGCCGGCACGCTGCGCCACGAGGGCTACCGGGCGGTCCAGCTGGACGCGGTACGCCGGGCCTGGCGCCGGGAGCACGGCCTGGCCGAGTACCCGACCCTGGTGGTGGTCTCCGACTCGCTCGACCTGGACCCGGCCCAGGCCGCCTTCGCCGACGCGCCGGTCCGGCCGCTGGTGCTCACCCGGGCCGCCGCCGAGCCGCCACCCGGGCTGACCGGGGTGACCGAGCTGATCCGGTGCGGCGAGGAGCGGGTGGACCTCGCCGCCGGCCTGGCCGAACTGCGCCGCCGAGGGCTGGGCCAGCTGCTCTGCGAGGGTGGCCCGCAGTTGTTCGGTGCGCTCACCGCGGCCGACCTGGTGGACGAGCTGTGCCTGACCGTGGCGCCGCTGCTCGCCGGGGCCGGCCCGGGCCGGATCACCGCCGGGGACGCCAGCGCGCCGCGCCGGCTGCCGCTGCGCCACGTGCTGGCCGCCGAGGACGGGGTGCTCCTGCTCCGCTACGCCCGCGACCCGGACGACGCCCCGCCCGCCGGCTCCGCCCCCGCCGCCTGACCCGTGAGGTCATGTAGCCGGTGAGCACGCGTACATTGTCCGCCGCCTCCCGGAGTCAAGATTTCTTTCGCTACTTCTCGCGTTCGGTTCACCACCTACCGAAACGGGAGTCCGGCCCACGCGTAATGTCCGACGCGTCGCGTGGCAACCTGTCGCATCCCTCGGGCAGGATGCTTCTCGTGCGCCGCGACCGAGACGACCAGCCGACCGGAGACCGGACATGACCGACGACCTGCTCGACGGCCCGGGCGACGGGGTGGGCCGGGTGCTCGGCACCGCCGACGCCACCCCGCTCACCTTCTGGACGGCCGTCTCCCCCGGCAGCTACCTGCAGCTCGACGACGTGGTGGTCACCCGCCGCGAGTTGCCCGACCGCGAGCCGGTGACGATCGCCGGCGTGGTCACCCAGGTGCGCGCCCGGCACGAGGGCGCGCAGTTCGACTCCGACGTCTTCGCCATCGCCGACGGCACCCTGCCGGCCCAGGTGCAGGAGGCCGCCGAGGTCACCACCACCCGGGTGGATCCGGAACTCTACGTGCCGCCCACCCCGGGCGCGGTGGTGCACCGAGCCGAGGGCGACGCCCGGGCCCGGGCGCTGCACTTCGACCGGATGGAGCGGCGTATCCCGATGGGCATGGGCCGCGACGGCGTCCCGGTCTACCTCAACGCCGACTTCCTCGACGGCACCCGGGGCGCGCACGTCTCCATCTCCGGCATCTCCGGGGTGGCCACCAAGACCAGCTTCGCCACGTTCCTGCTCTACTCGGTCTTCCGCTCCGGGGTGCTCGGCGGCGACGCGGTCAACGCCAAGGCGCTGATCTTCAACGTCAAGGGCGAGGATCTGCTCTTCCTCGACCACCCCAACGCCCGGCTCGACGACGACACCCGGGCGGGGTACGCGAAGCTCGGGCTGGCCGCCGGCGCCTTCCCCGACGTGCGGGTCTACGCACCGCCCCGGGTCGGCGACTCCTCCGGCACGCCGGACGTGAGCAGCCGGCTCACCGGCGTCGACAGCTTCTACTGGACGCTGAGCGAGTTCTGCGCCGACCGCCTGCTGCCGTACGTCTTCGCCGACGCCGACGACGAGCGGCAGCAGTACACGATGGTGGTCCACTCGGTCGCCGCCCACCTGGCCCGGTACGCCCAGCCGGCCGACGGCGGGGTGAGCGTCGACGGCGTGCGGCTCGGGTCCTACGCCGACCTGGTCGACCACATCGTCGAGCAGCTCAACGACGACGAGACCCGCGGCGACTGGGCGGGTAGCGCGGTCGGCCTGGGCACGGTCAACGCGTTCGCCCGCCGATTGATCGGCAGCAAGAAGGACCTGGGCCGGCTGATCCGCGGCGACCTGGCCACCCGCCGGCCGCACAGCATCAACACCGCCGAGAGCGCCCAGGTCACCGTGGTCGACCTGCACAACCTGCCCGACCGGGCGCAGCGCTTCGTGGTCGGTGTGACGCTCAAGAGCGAGTTCGAGCGCAAGGAGAAGGCCGGCACGGCCAAGCCGCTGCTCTTCGTCGTCCTCGACGAGCTCAACAAGTACGCCCCGCGCGAGGGCTCCTCCCCGATCAAGGAGGTGCTGCTGGACATCGCCGAGCGGGGCCGCTCGCTCGGGGTGATCCTGGTCGGCGCGCAGCAGACCGCCAGCGAGGTGGAGCGACGGATCGTCACCAACTCGGCGATCCGGGTGGTCGGCCGCCTCGACCCGGCCGAGGCGTCCCGCCCGGAGTACGGCTTCCTCCCGCCCGCTCAGCGGCAGCGGGCGCTGCTGGCCAAGCCGGGGACCATGTTCGTCAACCAGCCGGACATCCCGGTGCCGCTCTGCCTGGAGTTCCCCTTCCCAGCCTGGGCGACCCGGGTCTCCGAGGCCGGCCGGGCGCCGTCGGAGACGCTGCGCTCGATCACCCAGGCGGCCGACCCGTTCGCGGTGGTCGGCTCCGGCGGCACCGACGACGACATCCCGTTCTGAGGGTGGTGGCGACCGATGAAGATCCTGCACACCTCGGACTGGCACGTCGGCAAGGTCCTCAAGGGGCAGTCGCGCTCCGACGAGCACAAGCAGGTGCTCGCCCAGGTGATCGAGATCGCCGTCGCCGAGCGGCCCGACCTGGTCATCGTGGCCGGTGACCTGTACGACACCGCCGCACCCACCCCGGAGGCGACCCGGCTGGTCACCCGGGCGCTGACCGCGCTGCGACGCACCGGGGCGGACGTGGTCGCGATCGGCGGCAACCACGACAACGGCCCGGCCCTGGACGCGCTGCGCCCGTGGGCCGAGGCCGCCGGCATCACGCTGCGCGGCAGCGTGCGCGACAACCCGGCCGAGCACGTCATCGACGGGGTGACCGCCGACGGCGAACGCTGGCAGCTCGCCGCGCTGCCCTTCCTGTCCCAGCGGTACGCCGTCCGCGCCGTGGAGATGTACGAGCTGACCGCCGCCGAGGCCAACCAGACGTACGCCGACCATCTCGGGCGGGTGCTGGCCCGGCTGGCTGAGGGCTTCACCGAGCCCGACCGGGTGCACCTGGTCACCGCGCACCTGACCGTCGTCGGGGCCAGCACCGGCGGCGGCGAGCGCGACGCGCACACCGTCCTCGGCTACGCGGTCCCGGCCACGGTGTTCCCCGGCAACGCGCACTACGTGGCGCTGGGCCACCTGCACCGCTCGCAGCGGGTCATCGGCCCCTGCCCGATCCGCTACAGCGGCAGCCCCCTCGCCGTCGACTTCGGCGAGCAGGAGAACGTCGGCTCGGTGACCCTGGTCGAGGTGACCGCGACGACGGCCGCCCGGTTCCGGGAGGTGCCGGTGCTCGGCGCCACCCCGCTGCGCACGGTCCGGGGCACCCTGGCCCAGCTCGCCGAGATCGACCCGCCCGACGGCTGGCTGCGGGTCTACGTCCGCGAGCAGCCCCGGGCCGGGCTGCGCGAGGAGGTGCAGGAGCTGCTGCCCCGGGCGCTGGAGATCCGGATCGACCCGGAGCTGGTGCCCGCGCCCGGCAGCGCCACCCGCACCGCCCAGCGGGCCGGCCGCTCGCCCCGGGAGCTGTTCGCCGACTACCTCGGCAGCCGGGGCCACGCCGACGACGGCGTCCAGGAACTCTTCGACGAACTGCTCGAGGAGGTCGACCGCTGATGCGACCGATGCGACTGGACATGGCCGGCTTCACCGTCTTCCGCGAGGAGACCACCGTCGACTTCACCGACGCGGACTTCTTCGCGCTGGTCGGGCCGACCGGCTCCGGCAAGTCGACGGTGCTCGACGCGATCTGCTTCGCCCTCTATGGCACGGTGCCCCGCTGGGGCGGCACCCGTGGCCTGGCCAACGCCCTCGCCCCGTCGGCGACCGAGGCCCGGGTACGGCTGGTCTTCGAGTCGGCCGGAGACCGGTACGTCGCCACCCGGGTGGTCCGCCGGGACGGCCGGGGCACGGTGAAGACCGCCAACGCCGGGCTCCAGCTCATGCCGCCCGGGTTCGACGTCACCAAGCTCGACACGGGGCTCAGCCCCGAGGACCTCGGCGAGGTGGTCGCGGGCACCCCCGCCGAGATGGAGCGGGCGGTGCTGGACGCGGTCGGGCTGCCGTACGAGCAGTTCACCAGCTGCGTGGTGCTGCCGCAGGGGCAGTTCGCCGACTTCCTGCACGCCAAGCCGGCCACCCGGCAGCAGATCCTGGTCAACCTGCTCGGGCTGGGCATCTACGAGGAGGTGCAGAAGAAGGCCACCGAGCGGGCCGGGCGGGCCGAGGCGAGGCTGGAGACGATCGACCAGACGCTCGGCGGCCTCACCGACGTCGACGACGACACGCTGACCGACGTCCGGCAGCGGGTCGACCGGATGCGCGAGCTGGCCGAGGCGGTCGCGGTGGCCGTACCGGAGCTGGACCGGGCCAGGGCGACAGCGCGCGAGCAGACCGCGGCGCTGGCCGCGCTCGACGCGGAGCTGACCGTGCTGGCCGGGGTACGGCCGCCGGACGGGATCGCCGAGCTGGCCCGGGCGGTGGCCGCGGCGCGGGAGGCGGCCGACAAGGCCGCTACGGCCGTCGGTCTGGCCGAGGAGCGGGAGGAGAAGCTGCGCGGGGAGCTGGCCGCGGCCGGTGACGAGAGCGCGCTGCGGCTGCTGCTCAAGGCGCACGCCGACCGGGAGAAGCTGACCGGCGAGGTGGCGACGGTCCGCGCGGCGGTGACCACGGCGCAGACCGAGCACGACGCGGCGGCCGCGGCGCTGGCCGAGGCCCGGACGGCCGCCGAGCGGGCCGAGGCGGAGCTCGAGGCGGCGTTCCGGGCGCACGAGGAGGCGAAGGCCACCGACCAGGCGGTGGCGCTGCGGGCGCACCTGGTCGCGGGCGCCCCGTGCCCGGTCTGCGAGCAGGAGGTGCCCCGGGTGCCGGCGGTGCCCGCCGGGTCGGCGGTTGCCCGGGCGGTCGCGGCCGGCAAGGCGGCCCGGGGGGCCAGCGAGACGGCCAACCGGCTGGTGCAGGAGCGCGACGCCGCCGCCCGGGAGCTGGACCGGGTGCTGCTGCGCGCCCGCACCGAGCATGACCAGCTGCGCACCCGGCTGACCGAGTTGGACGAACAGCTCGCCGAGGCCGCCGCGCCAGAGGCGCTGCGGGAGGGCCTGGCCGAGCACGCCCGGCTGCGCCGCGCCCTGGAGGAGGCGGCCGGCGCGGTACGTGCCGGACGGGACGCCGCCCGCCGGGCCCGGGGCGCGCTCGACGGCGCGGAGGAGCGGCTGCGCCGCGCCTGGCGGGACTTCGACGCGGCCCGGGACGGGCTGGCCCGGTTCGGCCCGCCGGCCGCCGACCGCGACGACGTGGCCGCCGCCTGGGCGACCCTGGCCGGCTGGGCCGGCGAGCAGGCCGACCGGCGACGCGCCGACCGGGACGCGTTGGCCGCCGAGGTCGGCGCCGCCGAGGCCACCGTGGGCGAGGCCGAGGAGCGGATCGGCGGGCTCTTCACCGCCGCCGGGCTGGCCGTGGCCGACGACCCGCTGCGGGACGCCGCGGTGGCGGTCGAGCGGGCCGAGGCGGAGCTGCGCCGGCTGGCGGAGCGCCGAAAGCAGGCCGCCGAGCTACGCGAGCAGCGGGCCGGCCATGAGCGGGAGGCCCGGGTGGCCCGGGCCCTCGCCGGGCATCTGCGGGCCAACAACTTCGAGCGCTGGCTGCTGGCCGAGGCGCTGGACCTGCTGGTCGACGGTGCGTCGCGGATCCTGCGGGAGCTCTCGGGCGGCCAGTACGACCTGGTGCACGACAAGGGCGAGTTCTTCGTGGTCGACCACCACGACGCCGGGCTGCGGCGCGGGGTGCGGACGCTGTCCGGCGGGGAGACGTTCCAGGCGTCGCTGTCGCTGGCCCTGGCGCTGTCGGAGCAGCTCGCCGGGATGTCGACCAGCGCGGCGAGCCTGGAGTCGATCGTTCTCGACGAGGGCTTCGGCACGCTGGACGCGGCCACCCTGGACACCGTGGCGGCCACCCTGGAAAACCTGGCCGCCCGGGGCGACCGGATGGTCGGCGTGGTCACCCACGTGCCGGCCCTGGCCGAGCGGATCCCGGTCCGCTTCGAGGTCCGCAAGGACGCCCGCACGGCCCGCGTCGAACGGACCGGCCGGTGAGCGCGAGGAGTGCAGCGCAGCGGAGCCCCGCAGCCGCGAACGAAAGGCCAGCCCGGGTGAGCCGGGCGGCGCGGCGGGGCCGCGGAGGCGGGGCGGGGGCGACGTGACGCGGTTCTACGTCGACGCGTGGGATCCGGCGTACGGGACGTCGTTCGAGGCGGCCGGCGGAGGCGGGCCGGCGGCGCCGAGCACGGCCCAGGTCGATGCCGACGTCGAGCTGGCGGCGGCGGACTGGCGGGCGCTCGACGTCCGGCGGGACGTGGCCGCCCCGGACGTGGTGCTGCTGGTCGACGGGGTACGCCGGATCGACGCCAGCATCTGGACCGCCGAGGAGGACGGCGGATCCTTCCCGGGCATCGCCGCCTCGTACGCGGCCGGGGTGGTCCGCTGCGACCTGGAGCGCGGCGCGGCACAGCTGGCCGCGGCCCGGGTGGGCCGAGGGCTCTTCACCGCCAGCCCGTCCGCACAGGACGTGGTGGCGGGGCAGGTCCGCTACCCGGTGCACCGGGTGAGCGGCACCGGTGAGCTGAGCAAGCTGCCGGCCGCGGTGCAGGCGCCGCTGACCGCGCTGGAGGTGGCGGTCTCCGACGCCGCGCGCACCGACGGCGACCTGTTGGTGGTGGACGGCCAGTTGCGCAGCCGCCGGCACCTGCCGCGCACCCTCGGCTACATCAAGTCCCAGCACAGCCAATATCTGGACGCTCGCCTGACGGCGGTGGTGATCGGGCTGGCCCCGGGCCAGCGCTGCCCGGTATTTCGGCTGGGCACCGCCTGGGGCGGCTACTCCTGGTATCTGCGGCTGCCAGGGGCCGGCGGGGCGCCCTGGGCGGGCATCGTGCGGGTGGAGTGCTCCGCCGAGCTGCCCGAGGACGAGGCGATCGAGCTTGCCGACCTCTCGCTGGTCACGCTGCCCCGGTTCGCCTCCAGCCCATACAAGGACCCGCGGGCCCCACAAAACCTGGTCCCCATCGGCGGCCTGGAACGCACGCTACGCGCGCGGCTCGGCGACGCCCGCCTACTGCAGAGAAGTCTGAGCATGGCGGCCCAGCGAGGGCGGCGCTGATGGGCCGCCGACGCGACGCCGACCGGGTGGTCGAGCAGGTCGACACCGGGCAGGCCGAGCTGGTGCCCGCCCCGGACCGGCCGGGCTCGTGGACGCTGCTGCTGGACGGCGCGCCGCAGTCCCACGTCGACCTGGCCGACCCGACCCACCTGGAGTTTGAGTACGTGCGGCGGCTGGCCGCCGCGATCGACCTGGTCGCGCCGGCCGGGGCCCCGCTGCGGGTGCTGCACCTGGGCGGGGGCGCGCTGACCCTGCCGCGATACGTCTCGGCCACCCGGCCCGGATCCGCCCAGCGGGTGT
Source organism: Micromonospora sp. SL1-18 (assembly GCF_047921505.1). Lineage (NCBI taxonomy): Bacteria > Bacillati > Actinomycetota > Actinomycetes > Micromonosporales > Micromonosporaceae > Micromonospora > Micromonospora sp. SL1-18. Next base: position 15,525 of record NZ_JBLROA010000010.1, read on the forward strand.
CCGAGGTGGACGGTGCCTTGGTGGAGCTGGTCCGCCGGGCGCTGCCGTGGCCCGCCGACCCCCGGCTGCGGGTGCGGGTGGCCGACGCCCGGGCCACCCTGGCGTCGAGTCGGGACGGCAGCTACGACGTCGTGGTGGCGGACGTCTTCGCCGGCGCCCGCACCCCGGCCCACCTGACCTCGGTGGAGTACGCCGCCGAGGTGGCCCGGGTGCTCCGTCCGGGCGGGTTCTACCTGGCGAACATCGCCGACGGCCCGCCGCTGCGGCACGCCCGCGCGCAGGTCGCCACGGTCCGCGCGGTGCTGCCCCGGGCCTGCCTGGTCGGCGACGCGGCGGTGCTGCGTGGGCGGCGCTACGGCAACCTGGTGCTGGTCGCGTCCCGGGTCGAGCCGCCGGTGCCGGAGCTGGCCCGGCGGGCCGCCGGCGACTGGTTCCCGGGCCGGGTGCTGGCCGGCGAGGAGTTGGACCGGTTCGCCGGGGGCGCCGCGGTGGTGCACGACGCCGACGCCACCGACTCCGCCCCGCCGCCGCCCGGACTCTTATCCATTCGTCGTTGAGCCGGCGGCGGATCGCTCCGTATCGCCGGGCGTACCGGCACCCAACGTCCGGCCCGAAGGCAACCGGCGCCGCTTTGCGTACGGGCGTCAGCCCTTTTCCCAGGGGCTGGGCACCGGGAAGTAGGTGTCGAGGAAGGGCGTGAGGACCGACAGTTGGGCAGCCATGTCCTCCTCGGTAGAGAACGCGTCGTTGAGGCAGAACACGTGCCGGTCCCGCTTGGCCAGTAGGTGCGCCAGGCGCGCGGGCGTGTCCGGGTGGGACAGCTCGGCGATGGCGTACTCCAACTCGCCCGGCACCGCCCGCCCGGTGTGGAACGCGTAGTAGTGGTGCAGCGACGAGGCGATCGAGATGTCCGTGACGCTGCGGAACTGGTTGCCGGCGGTGCCCTGGTGTTGAGCCGTGAAGGTCTCCTCGATCTCGTACAGCACGCTGCGCCGCAGCGCGTGGGGCATGTGCTTCATCTTCTGCGTCAGCACCGTGCCGAACCGCTCGGCGATCAGCGCCCGGTTGTTCTTGCCGGCGGCGGAGGCCGGGATGTCGTCGGGCGAGGGCGGACCTGGCGGCACCAGTGCCGGCGAGGGGAAGAACTTCGAGATGCCGTTGGCCAGGAAGAAGTCTCGGGGGGTGACGTCCCGGCCGAGGAACACGTCGTCGTTGAAGTAGAGAAACTGCTCCGACAGCCCCTCGATATGGTGCAGCTGGCTCTCGATGGCGTGCGAGTTGAAGGTCGGCAGCACCGACGGATCACGGAAGATCTCCCGGTGGCTGACCACCCGCAGCCCCGGGGCAGATGGATCCAGCCAGGGCGGGACCTGATCGTCAGTGACCAGATAGACGGTACGCACCCAGGGCGCGTAGGTGTGCAGCGCGCGAAGCGAGTAGCGCAGCTCGTCCCGGCTGAGGAACCGGGCCGCGTTCGCCGACTCGGCGTGGTACGGCGTACCGGCCGCCTCGGCGCGCCGGCGGAGCCACGCCGGGTCGGTGCCGTCCACCCAGGTGTAGACGACGTCGATCGGGAATGTCACGTCGTCGGGGCGGCGGATCGCGAACTCCGGCCGGGTCCGGACGGTCACCGCCGGGTCGGCCGGCCCGAGCGCGGTGAACAGGTCGGCGGGCGCGTCGACCGAATGCCCGGCCGCCGGCATCTCCGTCGCGGCCAGGTTCCGCCGCGGGGCGACCAGCCGGTCCTCCCGCCGGGTCCAGAACTCCACCTCGCAGCCGTACGGCACGCCGAGCACCAGCCGGTGCCGCGGGTCGGTCCAGTACCAGGTCAACCGCACTACATGGGCATCTCCCAGCCGGCGCCACGCCTGCGGCTCGAAGCCCGGCACGGACGACCGCGGCTGACCGCCGACCACTTCGGCGACGTACCCGGGCAGTCGGCGGCAGGCCCCGGCGAGCGCCGCATACACCCGCTCGCGATCGGCGGCGTCGACGGCGACCATCGCGTTGCGGTCGGAGCCGCCGCGTACGCAGAAGTGCTCCACACCGGCCTCGACGAGCGCCGCGGTGACTGCGGCGAGATTGGCGGCCCGAGCCGACCAGGGCGACACATCTGGGCGGACCAGGGCGATCCGGGCCCGCCGGTCCACCGTGACCAGGACTCGGTCGCCGCCGGCCAGGAGTTCCGGCCGGCGGCGGGCCAACCGCTCCCCCCGCCGCACCGACGGCTGCTGGCCGCCGGCCACCTGAGCCACCCACTGCTTGACCTGATGCCGGGTCTGCGGGCTGAGCCGCTTCGCGATAGCTCGGCGGGCCTGCGGGCTGAGCACCCGCCGGTAGGTGTCGACGAACATCGACGGATCAGCAACCGCCCGCGGCGTCTCCGTCGGCTCTCGCCCCAGCTCGGTCACCCTCGTCCTCTCCCTCGGCGCCCCGTTACGGCCGGTCGATCACCACGACCGACAGCTCGCTGTCGATGGTGTAGTAGGGACGAACGCGCAACGTCGCAGCCGGATCCTCCTCGACCAGGTCCAGCCCGATCTCCTCGGTCAGGTTGATCTCGGGATACGCGTAGGTCCCCTTCTTGTCCACGACGTCGTCGACGACGCGCCCCAGGCGGACCTCGTCGGCGCCGTCCGGCTGCTGAAGGTAGATGTCCCAGTCCTCGTAGCGGCCGAGGCGCAGGTCGGTGAGCACGGCAAGGGGCACCACCAGAGCCAGCATCCCGTCGGCCGCCGCGCACACTGGCACGGCGAGCGACTCCGGCCGGTCGCCCCGACGGCGGAGCACAGCGACATCTGGGCATCCCGGCCCGTGCCAGCTGAACCCGATGGTGACGCCCTCGCCGTCGAGGTCGATCCGGCGGACCTCGGCGTGGGCGGCCCGTATCCAGCTCCGCACGGCGAGGAAGCCGTCCCTGGTGCGGTAGGGCACGTGCGCCCGCACCCCGGGCCACTCCCCAAGATCGTCGTCCGGCCCACCGGCGAGGACTCGGTTGTCGAGCCGCTGCGGACGCGCGCGGCGCCGGACGCCCTTCGCGTCCGTCAGAAAGACGTTCCACCGGCCCTCAGGCAGGGCGGCCGGGTCGAGCGTGCCGACCTGCCGGAGGCCGTCGAGCGACGGTGCGAGGGCAACCTTCACCACCTCCCGGGTGTCGCGGTTGCGCAGCACCAACGACGTGTCAGGAGAACCGATCCCCGCGTCGACGGACCAGTGCAGCCCGAAATCGGGCAGCACCTGGCAGTCCGCGACCGGGCCGTCCGTCGCGGCCGAGAACCGCCGCCGGATCGCCTGCTGCAGCCGGTTGCTGGTGCCGCGGGCACCCCGGACCCGGGACAGCCGCACGAGTGCACCGATGCTGACCCGGCGGGCGAGGTCGTTCCCCGCGATCCCGCGCAGCACCGGATCGGCCAGCGCCCGGACCAGGTCCGGCTCCCGGAGCAGCTCGCCACTCCGGGCGAGAACCGACCGGGTCAGGCCGCCCCGGCGTCCGGCCCGCCGGGGCCGGGGTGTCTCGCCACGGCGGGCGTCCAGCACCTCCGCGCAGTCGCGGGCGAACTGGGCGGCGAGCTGGGCCGGATCGAACCGGGCGGAGTTGGCCAGCGCCATCCTGCCCATCCGGGCCCGCAGGTCGTCGTCCCGCATCAACTTCCGGAGCGCGACGGCGTACGCGTCGAGGTCGTCGGCGGGGACCAGCAGGCCGTCCTCGCCGTCGTCGATGATCTCGCGCGGGCCCACCGGGCAGTCGGTGCTGACCACCGGCAGGCCGAGCCGCATCGCCTCGACGATGGTCATCCCGAACGACTCGCGCTCAGAGGAGACGGCCGCGATAGCCCCCTTCACCCACTCCGTCGACATGTCGTCCCGGCGGCCCATCAGCCGGACCTGGTCGTAGACGCCCAGCTCCCGGATCAGGGCCCCGAGCGCCCGCCGCTGCTCGCCGTCGCCATAGATCCGCAGCTGCCAACCGGGGCAGTCCGCCGCCGCCGCCCGGGCGAACGCGGTGATCAGCCGGTCGTACCGCTTGATCGGGTCGAGCCGGCCGGCCGCCACCACGATGCGGCTCCGGCCGTCGGCGGGCGGCACCCCGGGCGGTGGCGAGCTGTTGGGCAGCACCCTGATCTGGGTGTTCGGCACCGGGTTGCCGGAGCGGAAGGCGGCCGCGTCCGCGCTCGTCACCGTGTACGCCAGGTCGATCCGCGAGTAACGGCTGCTGATCTCGGCCTTCAGGGCGTCGTCGATCAGATCCTGCGTCATGTGCTCCTGCGCGACCCGGACCACGTGATCCGGCGCGTACTGGGCGACGGCGAGGTTGAGCCCGGGCCGAGTACCCACGACGACATCGGCGTCGGTGGACTTCAGATAGGCGGTGATCCGCTCATCCGTCAGCCGGGTGTAATGCAGGTAGAACTCCTCGCTCTCCGGGATGAGCGTCGAGGGCTCCCGGTGCCGCGGGTGCGACCGGTCCGGACGTCGCGGTCGGGTATCGACCAGCGGCACCACCCTGATCCGCTCGTCGACGTCGAACATGGTCCGGTCGAGGCGGCGGAACACGGAGGCCACCTCGACCTCGTGGCCCGCCTCGACCAGAGCGGTGGCCAGGTTCAGCACCGCCCGGTTGGTGCCACCCACGCCGTAGAAGTTGTGGATGAGGAAGGAGAACTTCACGGCTGGTCCGCCGACTCGTACGGGCTGCGCACCGGAAAGTACGCCTCGAGGAACGGCTCCAGGATGGCCATCTGCTGCTGGAGTTGGGCGTACGTCGAGAACGCGTCGTTGATGCAGAAGGTGTCCCAGTCCCGCCGTGCCTCGGCCCGCTTGAGTCGGGCGGCCAGATCCGGCACCGCGAGCTGCACGTAGCCGTAGTTGACGTGGCCGGGCAGCGCTCGCCCGGTCAGGAAGGCGTAGTAGTGGTGCAGCGAGTAGGTGATGGTGAGATCGGTGGGGCTGCGGAACTGGCTGCGCACCGTCGCGGCGTGCTCCGCCGGAAACTCGCGCTCTATCTCCGCCAGGATGTTCCGCCGCAGCGGGTACGGCACGTGCTGGCTGCCCTGGGTCAGGGTCCGCCCGAACCGCTCCTCGATCAGCCGCCGGTTGTTTTTGATCATCGCGTCGACCGGGCTGTCGAGACTGGTGATCGGGCCAATCGGGATCCGGTTCTGGGACAGGAAGAACTTCGTGTTGCCGTTGGCCAGGAAGAAGGTCTGGGGCGCCAACGGACGACCGAAGAACATGTCGTCGTTCAGGTAGAGGAAGTGCTCGGCGAGGCCGTCGATGTTGTGCAGCTGGCTCTCGATGGAACACGAGTTGTAAGTGGGCAGCGCACTCCGGTCGGTGAAGATCTCCTCGTGGTTGACCAGGAAGATGTTCCCGGCGCTCAGATCGAGCCAGGCCGGGCGCTGCCGGTCGGTGACGATATAGATGTTGCGGACCCAGGGCGCGTTGAGGTGCAGCGAGCGCAGCGAGTACTTCAGCTCGTCCCGGTTGATGTACCGCGACTCGCTGGCGGCCTCGGCGTGGAAGGCCTCGCCCTTCACCTCGGCCCGGCGGCGCTGCCACTCCGGGTCCGCGCCGTCGACCCAGGTGTAGACGACGTCAATCGGGAAGTCGATGTCGTCCGGGAGGAGGTGGTCGAATTCGGGCCGGGTGCGGAAGCGAGGACCTTCCTTGGTCGCCGCGGCCAGTCGGGTGAACCGGTGGTCGCCGGCCTCCACCGGCATACCGGCCATCGAGACCGCGAACATCATCCGGTTGCGCCGCGGCGCGCGCAGCACGGCAGCCTTCCGGTCCGGCCGCCAGAACTCGACCTCGCAGCCGTACGCGGCGCCGAGGACCAGCTTCGCCGTCGGGTCGATCCGGAACCAGGTCATCTTGAGTACCCGGGCCACGTGCAGGCCCGCCCAGGCCGCCGGGTCGGCGGCATCCCGCAGCGCCGCCACGATCGGCGGCTTGGGCAGCACCTGGCTCACATAGCAGGCGGCCGCGGAACCGAGCTTCTCGAGCGCGCCGAGGGCGGCGACCCGGTCCTCCTCGCTGACCCCGACCACCGGAGTCCGGTCATCCATGCCGCGGACCAGGAAGTAGTCCACGCCGTGCGCCTCCAGTGCCGCCGTCACCGCGGTCACGTTGAGCTGGCGGGCGAGCAGCGGGGTGAGGTCAGCATGGACGTGCGCCTGCCGGCGCCCCCCGTCCACCAGCACCTCCCGGAGGTCGGCGGGCTCGCGTGGGGGGACGGACTCGTCCGTCCGCGGCTCAAGGGCGGGGGGCGTGGGGTTCACCGTACTTCCTTCATCAACGTGAGCGACGACGCCGCGGGCCCCGGTCGAAGGGTGAGCAGCCCGCCGCCGGCAGAGACCGCCAGCACCACCGGCCGGCCGGAGGAGTCGATTGACACCGCGTGACTGCCGGCGATCGGAGTGGGCTCCCGCAGCCAGGCGCTGCCGGCCCGGCCGTCGAGCCCGACCCAGATCGCGCTCGTTGCCGAGTCGTCGTCCCTGAGGGCGACCAGCACCGCGCCCGCGTCCGGCACAAAGCGGGCGGCGATTGGGCCCGGCCCGCCGTGGCCGCCGAGGTCCATCAGGCTGGACGGGTCCCAGGCCCGGCCGTCGTCGCGGGTGCGGAACGACACGATGGACGCCGAGTCGCGGCACCGGCAGAACAACATCCGGTTGCCGTCGGGGAGCCGCACCACAGTGGGTGGGCCCGCGGGCGCCTCGGTGGGCACCACGGAGAACTCGGCGGTGAGTTCCGCCGTGGAAACCAGCCAGCGGGCGATCCCCTCGCGCCCCGCGGCGAGCACCTCGACGGACCCGTCATCGAGCGCCACCGCGGCCAGGCCTTCCTGCGTGTCCCTGCCGCCAAGGTCCTGCCACGGGGTCCAGGCCGAGCCGTCGTGCAGCCGCGCGCTCAGCCCCTTGCCGGCATTCCGGGCGAGCACCAGCCGCCGGCCGCCGGGGAGCGGAACGACCTGCGGCATCCCGATGTTCCGCTGCTTCGGCGGTGCGCTCTGCTCGTTGGGGTTGCCCAACGATTCCCACTTCACCTCACGGTAGTCACCGGAGGCTGGCAACTCGATCGTCCAGAGATCCCGCACGTGTCGGTCGGGGTCGGCGGTGAGGCCCTGCCGCACGGCGAAGAGCCGCCAGCCCCCGTCCGCGGTCGGCACGGCATCCACGTGCGGCAGCAGCTTGCGCCCCGGCACCCGCCGGCTCCCGGCGAACTGGCCGGGGCGATCTTCCCGCCAGTGCACGACCTGTCCGCCCCGCACAGCGAAGGCCGAGAGCCGACCGTCGGCCCCGGGGGTGGCCCAGGACCGCGAGCCGGGATAGCGCAGCGTGGTGCCGGAAGCGTTGCCCGCGGCGATCAGGTCGCCGCTCACCTTGAGGTCGCCCGCGCCGGCGGGATCGTCGCTCGGGCGGCGGTCCGCCCAGCCGTACACGTCCTTGTAGCGCTGCTTGACAGCGCGTGCCTCCGGGCTGAGGTTGGACGGCCAGCGCCGGACGTAGTAGCCACGGAAGGCCTCGACCGACGTCCGACGGCCGCCACCGGAGGCGAACCAGCGGGCGATTGCCTCGTGGGTGAAGAGGCCGGTGGCAGTGTGGAAGCTGTGGTCAGAGTAGCCCTCGGCGTCCGCGTGCCGTGGGTTCGCGCGGTTGTGGACCTGCTGGTCCGGATCCGGATCCATCGTCCAGAGCAGTGTCGGAGCGAAGCGGTCCAGCAGCAGCACGAGCGACTCAATCAGGCTTGCCCGGGTGTAGCTGTGCTCGTGCGACACCGGCGAGCCGAGCGGGATCATGGTCGGGTTCGACTCCGCCCGTCCGGACCAGAGCTCAGGCAACGATCCGGCACCCGAGGCGGCGCCGGCCGGGGGTATGCACCACAGGTTGAGCGCCATCAGCCGGATGTGCGGGGCATCGACCAGAACGGACACGTCCGCCTCGGCGCCACCGGCCAGGGTGGTCACCTCGCGGCGCCACTTGGCGTCCCGGTCCCCCAGCACCATGTCCGCGTACGCGCAGCGCAGCCCGTTGTAGCGGGCGGCCGCGAAGGCCTCGAAGTCCTCGGGGGCAGCGGCGTGTTCCTGAGTGCCGCCCGGCGCGTTACGACCATCGGCCTCACCCGCCGACAGGCAGACCGTCAGGTGTTCCTCGCTGCTACGCAGCTGACTCACCAAAAGCGGATTGAGGAAGTAGAGGTCGTCGTCCTGGTGCGCCATTACGGCCATCGACCGCGGCTGATTTGCGGGCGTGGACTGTTTCGCGGAACGCGGCAGACGGGCGGCGCGCCGACCGAGCGCGAGCAGCGGCTCGGCCCACTGCAGGTAATCAGGCATCTCACGCCTCTCCTAACTGGGTCGCCGGTCCGGGCTCGGGCGGCAGGCGGTCATGGCCATCGGTTCGGGCAGCGGCGATGCGGGCCGAGGGCAAGGTGGGCGCGTCCAGCCGGGGGCTGACCCGAACCCGGGGCACGGTCGTCGAGTCCGCCGGCATGCCGACTCCGAGCGAGGGAGTGGTCGGTGCATCCACCTGCCGGCCGTGCCGGCCGGTGCTGCGGGCCTGCCGCCACAGGGCGGAGGCGCCCACCTTCCGGCGCTCGGCGACCACGTCGTCGGGCAGCTCGAACGGCGTCGGAAAGGGAAGGTAGCGCGGCAGGAAGTCGGCCAGCATGTTCTCCTGCTCCTGGAACGCCTCCGGGTCGGAGTCCGTGTCGTTCAGGCAGAAAACGTCCCGGTGCCGACGGGCCAGCAGCTCGGCGAGTCGGGCGGGCGTCGACGGGTGGCCCAGGTCGGCGTACTCGTACTCGATCTCGCCCGGCACCGCCTGGGCGGTGAGGTACGCCCAGTACTGGTGCAGCGACGATGGGATGGACAGGTCGCGGTAGTAGCGGAACGGGTGGCTGGCCGTCTCGGTCACGTCCGCCTGCAGCACCTGCTCGATCTGGTACATGATGCTGCGCCGCAGCGCGAACGGGGTGTGCTTCATCTTTTGTGTGATGGTCACGCCGAACTGCCGCTGGATGTGCCGGCGGTTGTTCTTGCCGGCGGCCTTCACCGGCGCGTCGCTAGGCTTCGCCTCCCCGAGGCCGAACTGCGCCGGCGAGAGGAAGAACTTGGCGATCCCGTTGGCGTGGAAGAAGTGGGTCGGCAGCACCGGCCGGCCCAGGAACACGTCATCGTTGAAGTAGAGGAAGTGCTCCGCGAGCCCGTCGATGCGGTGCAGCCGGGACTCGATGGCGTGCGAGTTGAACGACGACCGCCCGCCGAGGTCCGCGAAGAGCTCGGTGTGCGTGACGATCGTGATCATCGGATGGGTCGGGTCAAGCCAGCTCGGCAACTGACTGTCGGTGACGAGGAAGATCTTGCGCAGCCAGGGCGCGAAGCTGTGCAGGGAGCGCATCGCGTACCGCAGTTCGTCCCGATTGTGGTATCGCGAGGTGTTGGCCGCCACCGCGTGCAGCACGCCATCGGGGGCGCCGAGCGCGGCCGCCTTCCGGCGCAGCCACTCCGGGTCGGAACCGTCCACCCACGTGAAGACAGCGTCGATCGGGAAGCCCACCCGGTCCGGGGCCCGCACGGCGAGATCCCGTCGGGTGCGGTAGGTGTGGTCGTCCGGCTCGGGAACGAAATGGCTGAGCAGGGCCGCCGCGACCCGGACTGGTTCGGCCCAGGCCGGCGCCTCGTCGACCACCGCATTGTGCCGCGGGGCGCGGACGACGTCGTCCACCCGGGTCCAGAACTCAATCTCGCAGGCGAAGTCGGCGCCCAGAACCACACCCGCCCGGACGTCGGTCACCGGGAACCACACCTGGATCACCTCAGCCGGGCCAAGGTCCGGCTGATTCCGCCCGGGCCGCACCTCGACGGCGCGGACGTGCGCACCGGACAAGGCCGGCGCGGTGCGAATCAGCCGGAGTACCTCCGCCCGCCGGTCGGCGAGCACCGCCACCGAACTGCGCAGATAGTCGTCGTTGCGCAGACAGTGGTAGTCGATCCCCGCCGATTCCAGCGCGGTGGTCACGGCCGTGAGGTTGCCGTGCCACATCTCCAACGGCGTCGCCGCGGCCACCACCTCGGCCTCGGTGCGCGCCCCGCCGTCGCTGACCGTCACCCGGGCGCCCACCGGATGCACGACGTCACCGCCACCGCGTCGGGTGAGGGTACGGACGAGGGCGAGCCGGCGATGCTTCGGCAGCAGCTCCAGCAGCCAGCGCCGCACCGCGCGCGGCAGGATGCGGTAGATCCTGAGCGCGATCACGGGAGCGGCTCGTCAGTGCCGACAGCCGCTGGTTGCGCGGTCATCGGTCAGGGCCGGCAGAGCGAGGCCGGCGACGCCGGACACGGTACGTGGACACACATGGAGGCGCGCATCGCTGACAGCCCTTCTCACTTTCTCCCCGTCGGCCGCCCCCAGAATTCCGCCCGTCACGCCGGCACGACAAGCATGCAACGGGACACGGACAGCGACCGCGGGCGAGACGTTAGCAGTGGATTCGTCGTAGATCTATCGGCTGTTAATCCACTCACCGGCGAACACTGTCCAATTCGTTCCCTTGTGCCGGACTACCCCTGCTTCACGTCCGACAAGTGGACCCATTCGGGGGAATGCGTTCCATCGGTTCGGCCGGCCGCCGCCAGCCGTACGTCCGAGGCACCGGTCACCCGGGTCCAGGGGCCTCCGCCACACCTTCGCCGGCCTGGCAGAGTGTCGGGGTGACCCCTGCCGGACCCGCCGCCACCCGGACGCTACGCCCTCCGGCCGGCTACCGGCTGGCCGCATCGGTCCGGTCCCTCACCTTCAGCCCGCACGACCCGTGTGCCCGCATCGCCGCCGGCGTCTTCTGGTGGGCCACCCGCACCCCGGCCGGACCGGCCACCCTCGCGCTGCGCCCCGAGGCCGGCGACCTGGTCGCCGAGGGGTACGGGCCCGGGGCCGACTGGGTGGTCGAACGGGCCGACGCGGTGGCCGGGCTCCGCGACGACCTGACCGGCTTCGCCGACCTGGCCGCCGCCCACCAGGTGGTGGCCCGGCTGGCCCGGGAGCACCACGGGCTGCGGATGCCGGCAACCGGCCAGATCTTCCCCCGGCTGCTGCGGGCCGTGCTGGAGCAGAAGGTCACCGGCAAGGAGGCCTACCGGGCGTACGCGGCAACGGTCCGGCACTTCCGCGAGCCGGCACCCGGGCCGCTGCCGCTGCTGCTGCCGCCCGAGCCGGCGGCGGTCGCGGCCAGCCCGTACTGGGTGTTCCATCCGTTCGGAGTGGAGCAACGGCGGGCCGACACGCTGCGGCGCGCGGCCGCCGCCGCGGAGCGGCTGGAACACTGCGCCGACGCCGCCGAGGCCACCCGCCGGCTCACCGCGATCCCCGGCATCGGCCCGTGGACCGCCGCCGAGGTGGTCCGGATCGCGTACGGCGATCCGGACGCGGTCAGCGTCGGCGACTACCACATCCCCAACACCGTGGCCTGGGCGCTCGCCGGGGAGCCACGCGGCGACGACACCCGGATGCTGGCGTTGCTGAAGCCGTTCCGGGGCCACCGGGGGCGGGTCTGCCTGCTGCTGGAGGCGGCCGGCATCCAGGCCCCCCGGTACGGTCCCCGGGCGACCATCCGCTCGTTCGCGAGCTACTGACCGGCGCAGAGCCGGCGCAGCGTCCGCCCCAGCCACCAGGCGTACGCGTGCTGGACGGCGCGGGCCGCGGGCCCGGCGACCCGGATGTACCAGCGGGCTGGGCGGCTGAAGGCGGTCACCTCGAACCAGACCCCGTCGGCCGCCCGGGTGACCAGGAACGCCTCCTCGCCGGCCTCCGGGTGCCCGTTCAGGGTGCCGTAGCCGAACCCGGCCCGGTCCGGCTCGTCCACCGCCCAGACCACCTCGGTCGGGCCCCAGATCCGCAGCGGCCCGACGCCCAGGCCGGGGGTGACCCGCACCCCCGCGTCGGCGCGGGGCGCGTCGGTACGCATCGCCACCCGGGCCGCCCGGTGCAGCCGCCAGCCGAGCACGGCGTCGGCCGCGCCCGGAAAGCAGCCGTCCGGCAGCCGGACCCGGTGCCGCAGGTGGTGGTAGCCGGCCGGCAGCCGTCCGTCGCGGGTCGCCCCCACTTCGGGATACGTCAGCTCGGGCACGGCGAACACCTCCTCGCGCCAGGGTACGGGCGGGGCAAGTGGGCCGCCCGGCGTCGGTCCGGCGGGCTGTGCTGAGCTGGCCGGGTGACCGATCAGGTGACCATCGCCCCGGCCGGCGTCGCGGACGCCGGCGAGATTCTCACCGTGCAGCGCGCCGCGTACCTGGTCGAGGCGCAGCGCTACGCCGATCCGTTCCTGCCGCCGCTGACCGAGGCCCTCGACGAGGTCCGCGCTGACCTGGCCGGCCCGGCCACTGTGCTGGCCGCCCGGCTGAAGCATCGCCTCGTCGGGTCGATACGCGCCCGGATCGACGGAGACACCGCACACGTCGGCCGGCTCTCGGTCGCCCCCGACCAGCAGGGCCGGGGCGTCGGCGGGCGGCTGCTCGCCGCGATCGAGGCGGCCTGCGCCGGCCGGGTGGCCCGGTTCGCCCTGTTCACGGGTGCCGACAGCACCGACAACCTTCGGCTGTACGACCGGCACGGCTACCGGATCGTGGCGCACCGGCCGGACCCGAACGGCGTCCGGCTGGCCGTGCTGGAGAAGACTCTTGGGGCCGATCCGCGCTGACAGTGCGGCGCACGGTCAGGCGGCCTCGCGGAGGTCGGCCAGGCCGACCGGGGCGTACCGGCGGAGCAGCTCCTCCAGTTCGGCCACCGAGGCGACCTCGCCGATGACGTTGGCGCCGCCGCCGAGCTCCGGGCGGTAGCGGTGCACCAGCCGGTACCGGTAGCGCCCCCGGATCAGCTCGACGCTGACCCGCCAGCGCCCGCAGCACCCGCAACTCCACTCCGGCACGCGGCGAACGCTAGCGCTGACCTGCGGTTTCGCCATCCGCTCGCCGGGGACGAACGGGTCGGCCGGGGACACGCCACCCGACGGCGGCGGTGACCTGCCTCACCACTGTCGGTGGGGTCTGATTGACTGTTCGCCGTGGACCTGCCGATCAATCCGCCGGTCGAGCCGATGCTGGCCAAGAGCGTGCCCCAACTGCCCACCGCCCCCGGCATGACGTACGAGCCGAAGTGGGACGGCTTCCGCTGCATCATCTTCCGCGACGGCGACGAGGTCGAGCTGGCCAGCCGGGGCGGCAAGACGATGACCCGCTACTTCCCCGAGGTGGTCGAACAGGCGCGCCGGCAGCTTCCGCCCCGGTGCGCGGTCGACGGCGAGCTGATCGTGATCCGCCGGGACGGCGCCTCCGGCCGGCCCCGGCTCGACTTCGAGCTGCTCGCCCAGCGGATCCACCCGGCCGCCTCCCGGGTGAAGCTGCTCGCCGAGACCACCCCGGCCGACTTCGTCGCCTTCGACCTGCTCGCCCTCGGCGACGAGCTGCTCACCGACCGGCCCTACCCGGAGCGGCGCGCCCGGCTGGAGCAGGCCCTCGCCCGGGTCCGACCGCCGGTGCACGTCACCCAGGTGACCACCGACCCGGAGACCGCGCGGCGCTGGTTCGACGTGTTCGAGGGGGCCGGGCTGGACGGCCTCATCGTCAAGCCGGCCGACCTGCCGTACGAGCCGGGCAAGCGGCTGATGTTCAAGGTCAAGCACGCCCGCACCGCCGACGCGGTGGTGGCGGGCTTCCGCTGGCACAAGTCCGGTCCGGTGGTCGGCTCGCTGCTGCTCGGCCTCTATGACGACGCCGGCGTGCTGCACCACATCGGGGTCAGCTCGTCGTTCACCGCAGCCCGCCGCAAGGAGCTGCTGACGGAGCTGGAGCCCTACCGCGACGTCGGCGGCGACCACCCGTGGGTGCACGGCGACCACGAGCGGGGCCAGCGCATCCCCGGCGGGGTGAGCCGGTGGACCGGCACCAAGAACCTCGAGTGGGAGCCGCTGCGCCCCGAACTGGTGGTCGAGGTCGGGTACGACGCGATGGAGGGCGACCGGCTGCGGCACACCGCCCAGTTCGTCCGCTGGCGCCCCGACCGCGATCCCCGCTCCTGCACCTACGACCAGTTGGAGCGCCCGATCCGCTACGACGTCGACCAGGTGCTGCGGGGGGATCCGGCGGCGACCGTCGGCGACGCGTCGGGCCGGGCGTAGGGTCTCTGATCAGCTTATCGATCCTGAGTCGGATGGTGTTTCCGGGATCGTTTCCCACCGTGGTGGTGTTGCGTGGGCGTGGAAATGGAATCCCGCGCCCAGCGCTGCTCCTCGTGGCCGGTGGCCGGTGGTGGGTGTGCTGATCGTGTTCACGCCCTGGTGCCGGTGGGCTGCGCGGGGCAGCCGGTTCCGGTCCGTTGGTGCGTGTCCCTCCGGACGCTTGCCCGCCCGGCCATGAGGCCGGGTGGGGGAGGGTGCCCTGCGTCGCCTGGGCGCGGGGCGTGATGGCTTCTGCCGGGTAGGCCCGGTCTTGGACCGGCCCTTCCGGCTGGTCGGCGTGACGACCGCCGATGCTTCAAGTTTGTCGACCACGGTGCGGATCACCATGTGCCCGCTGGCCTTGTCGATAACGGTCGTGGCCTGATGAGTCAGGCCCCGGGCGGCGACGCGCCGCCATGCCCCGTGGTCGCGGTCGCCCTGCCAGCGGCACGACTGGTTGGGGCAGACGGCCCACTTCCAGCCCGCCACAGTCGGCTGGTCGGGGGCTTTACGGTGCTGAAGCGGGGTCAGGCAGTGCGGGCATTGTTTGGAGGTGTTGCGGGCGGGGACGGTGACCACCCCGACACCCTGCTCGGCGGCAAGGTCCCGGATACGGTCGACGATCTTCCCGCGGAGCTGCTGGGACAGGCGCGTGTTCAAGCTACGGCCCATGCCCTTGGCTTCCATCGACCGCAGGTCCTCTAGGTAGATGACGGTCGCGGCGGCGGCGACCGCCTGGTCTACCACCCACCGGGCGGCAGCCCAGGCGAGCGCGTGGTTCAAATTCGCGCGGCGGGCGGACACATACTGGATCTCATCGCGCAGGACCGCATGCTTACCAACGAGTTCGTGCTGCTGATCATCGCCGATCAGCCGCTGGTAGTGGTCGACCTTGGCGTACAGCCGTTCTGACAGGCGGCGTAGGCGGTGCTGCTTGGCCAGGATACCCGCGGCCCGGAACTGGCCACCGGCCCCCAACGCGGTGATCCGACCGTCCTGCCCGAGTCGCAGGGCCCCTGCGGACAACAGGGTGTTCAGGCCCCAGTCCACGCCCAGCGCCACCGGGTGACCGGTACGCCGGGCTGCCGGCACCGGGTGCGAGTACGCCATGTCAACGTGCACCTTGCCGCCGGTGACGCGCAGGGTAGGCAGGTGCAGCACCGCCGAAGCGGGCACCGTGGGCGGCAGGCTGATCGGACAGGCCACCCACGTCCAGTCCCCGTACGCTCGCGGATCCGCACAGGTCGGCAACTGCAACCGGAGCAGTGCTCTCGTGGGGTCGATGTCGCTGCGTTCGATGGTGGCCTGCTGCCGGTCACACGCCGCCAACAGCAGCATCCGCGCAACCGTCGGGACATCTTCAAGCTCGAACACATCCACCGGCAAACGACCGTTGGCGTTGAGGAACGTGGCGGCCTGCCGCGTCCGGCCCTTGATGACACTCGACGGCAGACCTTCCCCGCCCGGAACCGCCGCCCGCACCCGCTCCCACTCGTTGGAGGTGCGTTTACGCGGGTCGACCGGCCACGTCGACAGGATCCCAGCGGTCACATCGGCACGCCACTTCACCGAACGCAGAACACGCCCCGCCTGCTCTTGCGCCATCCGCACGATCCGGTCATTCACCCGCACATTCGCAGGCGCGGCAGTCGTCCAGCCCAGCCGCCGCAACGCCATCCACGCGTTCGAGGGCAGCCTCCGACCACCGGCATCCACCCCGCAGCCAAGCAAATCAACATCACCCGCGTTCCAGTGCCCGGCCAGCAGCACGCCCACCATGCCCGCCACCAGATCAGCACACCAACCCACCCGCTGCGCAAGCACAACCGGCGACAGGACCTCACCAGTCTCCTCGTCCACCCCGGAACGCAGCAACGAGCGGGCACACGCCGTCCGCACGGTCTCGCCTTCGACCAGCGGCAGCTTCCGACTCACCGGCCACCAGCCTGACGCTGCCCGGACTCGACCGACAGACAAGCCGGAATCTTCCCCGATTCAGCGCACAGACAAAGCGTCACCGGGTGCACACCCAGAAGCTTCGCGGCGACCATCGACAGTCGAAGAATCCCCACACGGCGATTCTATGGTCGCTGCGAATTTGTAATCAAATAGGTTAGCCTGGCCGTCGGACATGATCACGGAAGGCTGCCAGGTGCCCCGCTTCTCCGACCGGATCCGCCGAGTCCGGCTCACCCCAGGGCTGGCCGGCTTCGCCGCCGCGGTGGTGCTCACCGCCGGCTGCACACTGCCGGCGTTCGCTCCGCGGGCCGAGAGCCAGGGTGCGGCGGCGCCACCCGGCACCGCCCCGACCTGGCGCGCCTGCCCCGAGATCCCCGACCAGTTGGTCGGCCGGGGCGCGGCCGGCATGCGCTACGAGTGCGCCCGGATCCTCGTACCCCGCAACTGGGGCAACGGCGCAACCACTGGCGCGACCACCGGGCCCGGCACCGGGGAGACCTTCGAGATCGCGCTGATCCGGATCCGCTCCGCCAAGCAGCACGACCGGATCGGTTCGCTGGTGGTCAACCCGGGCGGGCCCGGGGCCTCCGGCGTGGACACCGCCGTCTACCTCTCGTTCGGCTCGGCGTTCGGCGGACTGCCGACCACGGTGACCGACCGTTTCGACATCGTCGGGTTCGACCCCCGCGGGGTCGACCGGTCCAGCCCGGTCAAGTGCATCCCCGACGCCGACCTGGACGCCAGCTTCGGCTTTGACCCCGATCCGGAGAGCCAGGCGGCCTTCGACGGGTTCGTCGCGCTGAACCGGCGGATCGGCGCGGGCTGCGGCGACAAGTACGGTGACCAGCTCCCGCTCTACGGCACCGAGCAGGCCGCCCGGGACATGGACGCGGTACGCGCGGCGGTCGGCGACGACAAGCTCACCTACCTCGGCTACTCCTACGGCACCCTGCTGGGCGCGGTGTACGCCCAGCTCTACCCGCAGCGGGTGCGGGCGCTGGTGCTCGACGGCGCGGTCGACCCGCAGCAGAAGCTGATCGCCGGGTCGGAGAGCCAGGCCAAGGGCTTCGAGCGGGCCTTCGACAACTTCGCCCGCTGGTGCGCGGCCAACGCCGGCCGCTGCCCGATCGCCCCGGACGCCCGGGCGGCGGTCACCGCCGCCGTCGACAAGGCCAGGGTCTCCCCGGTACGCGGCCAGAAGGGCCGGAAGGCCACCGCGGGCTGGGTGTTCTACGCGGTCATCTCCTCCCTCTACACCGAGGCGGGCTGGCAGGAGCTGGCCCGGGCGATCGACTCGTTGCAGGGCGGCGACCCGACCGGCGTGTTCGACCTCGCCGACGCGTACGCGGACCGCGGCGACGACGGGCACTACTCGAACCTGTTCGACGCCAACCTGGCGGTGAACTGCGCGGACGAGACCGAGAAGCCGAGCCGGGAGCAGATCCGCCAACTCCAGTCGCAGTGGCGGCAAAAATATCCGCTCTTCGGCCCGGCCCTGGCCGTGGGCATGCTCGGCTGCGTCGAGTGGCCCGGGGCGCGGGATCCGTACCCGACCGGGAAGGCGGCCGGCGCGCCGCCGATCGTGGTGGTCGGCACCACTGGCGACCCGGCCACACCGTACGAGCAGACCGGCGCGCTCGCCTCGATGCTCGGGGCCGGGCGGGTGCTCACCTGGGAGGGCGAGGGGCACACGGCCTATCCGCAGACCGCCTGCATCACCGAAGCCGTCGACAAGTACCTGATCTCGCTGACCGTGCCCAGGGCGGGGCTGCGCTGCCCGGCCCGCTGATCGGGCGACCGTCGGAGAGACGACCGAGACGGCCGAGTTGCCGATGCTGTGGCACCGGTAAGGTACGTCGCCATGGCGATCGTGTTCGGCCGGCGCGAATCCGGTTCACCCCCCGCTGCGCCCACCCGCGAGGGCCGTTCGCGGGCCGGGCGACTCGCGGTCATCGACGGCCTGCGCCTGGTCGCCGCGCTCATGGTGGTGATGTACCACTACACCGCGTACATCAATGGAGTGGAAGGCGCCTGGGGCGCGAAGCCCGATGTCGCGTTCCCGCATCTGCATCAGGTAACCGCGTACGGGTTCCTCGGCGTTCAGCTGTTCTTCATCATCAGCGGCTTCGTCATCTGCATGAGCTGCTGGGGCCGCACGCCCGGGGCGTTCTTCCGCTCCCGGGTGACCCGGCTCTACCCGGCGTACTGGGCGGCCGTGCTCATCACCACAGCCGTGGTGGCGCTGTGGCCCACCGTGCGCACGAGGCAGAGTTGGAGCGACGTCCTGCTCAACCTCACGATGCTGCAGGGTGCGCTCGACCGCCCCGCGGTCGATGCCGTGTACTGGACGCTCTGGAACGAGGCCCTGTTCTACCTGCTCTTCTTGGTAGTGGTGTGGCGGGGCCTGACGCTGAGCCGGACCACGAAGTTCTGCTACGCCTGGCTCATCGCATCGGTCCTGGTAGCCAACTCCGACCAGCAACTGCTGCGGACGATCCTGCAACCGGAGTACGCGCCGTTCTTCGTGGCCGGCATCGCCCTCTACCTCATCCACCGGTTCGGGCCTGACCTCATGCTCTGGGGACTGGTCGGTGCTTCGTACCTGCTCGCCCAGTTCTGGACCGTGCGGCGTGTGAACCACGTCACCGGTAAGGGGCTGACCGTTCACCTGTCGCCGGTCGTGGGTGTCCTGCTGATCACCGCGTTCTTCCTGGTGATGACCGTGATCGCGCTTGGTTGGACGGCGTCGATCCAAGGGCGGTGGCTGACCACGGCCGGTCTGCTCACGTACCCCCTGTACCTGCTGCACGAGTACATCGGCTGGGCCATCATCCACGCGGTGCGCGACGTCGCTCCGCGCCCGGTCGTCCTCGTGGCTGTCGTGCTCCTCATGCTCGGTGCGGCATGGCTGGTGCACCGCCTGATCGAGCGGCCGCTAGCGAGGATGCTGCGCAACGGGCTGGCCGCCGCGAACGCCCGCGCCGGCCGCCCGGGCCGGGACGAATCCACTCGACCCGCAACCACCGCACCCACCTCTCCAACCACCCAGATCCCTGTGCCCTCGAAGGATCCATTGGCCGAAGACACACTCGTCCTCCCGCTGCAGCCCCGCCCGGCCACCGACTGACGGGCGGCGAACTGCCGGGCAACCGGGCCCCCGACGCAGGCGTATCGCCGGGTGTCGCTGTGGCACGCTGCCAGGGTGACCGACGTGATCTTCCGGGAGGCGGTCCGCGCGGACCTGCCCGCCATCATCGCCCTGCTCGCCGACGACGTGCTGGGCAAGGCCCGCGACTTCATCGAGGTGGACGAGGCGTACGAGAAGGCGTTCGCCGACATCGACGCCGACCCGCGCAACCACCTGGTCGTCGCCGACGCCGGCGGTGAACTGGTCGGCTGCATGCAGATCACGTACCTCCCGGGGCTGGGCCGGCACGGCGCCGAACGGTCGCTGATCGAAGCGGTCCGGGTCCGCTCCGACCGGCGGGGCCGAGGGCTGGGCCGGGAGATGATGACCTGGGCGATCGACCGGGCCCGGGAGCGGGGCTGCGCGCTGGTGCAGCTCACCACCGACAAGACCCGCACCGACGCGCATCGCTTTTACCGCAACCTCGGCTTCGCGGCCAGCCATGAGGGCATGAAGCTGGCACTCTGACATCCTTCCCCCGCGCAGGGGAGCCGCTTCCCCGCCGGGCGGGACGACCGGGGCCGGTGCCCGGGGCAGGCTGGACGGACAGCCGAGGAGGACCATGATGCCCACAGCCGTCAGGCCAGCCGGCCCTGCCGTCCATCCGCGCGACGGCCGCCCCGCACCCGCCTGGGCGGTCCGGGTCGCCCACCTCATCCCGCTGGCCGTCCTGCCGTCCGGGTTGTGGCGGGTCGCCCTGGTCGCCGGGGTGCCGCTCGGCGCGTACGAGCACGGCGCGCCCGCCCGCACGCACGGCTGGGAGAGCATCAGCATCCTCTCGCTGAGCGTGATCTCGGAGGCGCTGGCGCTGCTCTCGCTCGGCCTGGTCCGCCCGTGGGGTGAGGTGTTCCCCCGCTGGCTGCCGCTGCTGGGCGGGCGCCGGGTGCCGCCGTCGTTCGCGGTCACCGTCGCCACCGCCGGCGCCGTCGCCGTCACCGTCGTCTGGGCGTACGCCACCTGGGGCATGCTCGCCCGAGACCTCGTCGTCGAGGGCGACGGCCTGGGCTTCTCGCCGGCCGGCTTCGCGCTGCTGGTGGCCTGCTACGTCCCGCTGCTCCTCTGGGGCCCCCTCCTGCTCGCCCTGACCATCGCCTATCACCACCGCCGCTGCCGCGCCTGACCCACCCGTCGGCGGTCAGTCGTCCACCAGGCGGCCGTCGCGGAGGATGAGGGTACGGTCGGCCATCTCGATCAGGGCCGGGTCGTGGGTGGCGACCAGGGCGGTCATGCCCCGGGCGTGCACCACGGCGCGCAGCAGGTCCATGATGGACCGCCCGGTCTCCGAGTC
This sequence comes from Micromonospora sp. SL1-18, assembly GCF_047921505.1. Classification (NCBI taxonomy): domain Bacteria; kingdom Bacillati; phylum Actinomycetota; class Actinomycetes; order Micromonosporales; family Micromonosporaceae; genus Micromonospora; species Micromonospora sp. SL1-18. Next base: position 36,164 of record NZ_JBLROA010000010.1, read on the forward strand.
GAGCTGGCCCGTCGGCTCGTCGGCGATGAGCAGGTCCGGCTCGTTCGCCAGGGCCCGGGCCACCGCCACCCGCTGCTGCTGACCGCCGGACAGCTCGTACGGGCGCTGCGCGGCGTGCCCGCCCAGCCCGACGAGTTCCAGCAGCACGGCCACCCGCTGTTCCCGCTCCGCGGCCGGCACCTTGGCCAGCCGCAGCGGCACCCCGACGTTCTCGGCCGCGGACAGGATCGGCACCAGCCCGAAGGTCTGGAAGACGAAGCCGACGGTGCCCCGGCGCAGCGCGAGCAGTTCCCGCTCGCTCGCGGCCGTCACGTCGTGCCCGGCCACCCGGACCCGCCCGGCGTCCGGCCGGTCGAGGCCACCGACGACGTTGAGCAGGGTGGTCTTGCCCGCGCCGGACCTGCCCCGGACCGCCACCAGCTCGCCGCGTCCGGCGGAGAACGAGACGTCCCGTACGGCGTGCACGGCGTGCTCGCCCTTGCCGAAGGTCCGGCTCACCCCCTCCACCCGGACCACCTCGTCGGTGGTGGCGACGCTTGTCGGCGCCAAAGTTGGCTCGGTCATGCCTCACTCCGTTCGGCGTGCGCCCGGTCGCCGGGCCGCACCTCGACGTGGTCGGGTTCCAGGTTGAGCCGGACCCGGTCGCGCAGGGACAGGGCGTCCACGAAGGGCGCCGGCAGCTGCATCCGGCCGGTCCGGTCGAGCACCGCGTACTCCTCGCTGACCAGCTCGGTGCTGCCGTCGGCGGCGACCCGCGCGGTACGGCGTACCTCCGAGGAGGTCCGGCCGTCGCGGATGGCGACGGTCCGCCGGACCTGGCCGGCCACGGCGTGGTCGTGGGTGACCACCACGATGGTGACGCCCAGCTCGGCGTTGATGTTCCGCAGCGCGGTGAACACCTCGACGCCGGTCGCCTCGTCCAGCTCGCCGGTCGGCTCGTCGGCGAAGAGCACCTCCGGGTCGTTGGCCACCGCCACGGCGACCGCGCAGCGCTGCTGCTCGCCGCCGCTCATCTGGCTGGGCTTCCGGTCCGCGCAGTAGCCGACGCCGACCAGGTCGAGCAGCTCGCGGGCCCGTTCCCGGCGCTCCCGCCGACCCCGCCCGCCGGCCAGCCGCATCGGCAGCTCCACGTTCTCCAGCGCGGTCAGGTACGGCAGCAGGTTCCGGCCGGTCTGCTGCCAGACGAAGCCGACCACCTGCCGGCGGTAGCTGAGCCGGCGCCGGTTCGACAGGGCGAGCAGGTCGTACTCGGCGACCCGGGCGATGCCGGCGGTGGGGGTGTCCAGCCCGGAGAGGATGTTCAGCAGGGTCGACTTGCCGGAACCGGAGGCGCCGACGATCGCCACCAGCTCGCCCCGGTCGATGACCAGGTCGAGGCCCTGGAGCGCGACGACCTCCACCCCCTCGGTCTTGAAGATGCGGACCAGGCCGTCACAGACGATGTGCCCGCGCAGCCGGTCCCGCCCGCCGGCCCGTTCGGCGGCGCGCTGAGCGGCGCGCTGCTGGAGGGCGGCGAGGTCCGGCACGGCGGACGCTTCGGTGGTCGCTGTCATCGGAGTTGCGGCGTGGAAACCCGGCCGTTCAGGGCCGGGAGGAAACGCCGCTCCCTCCCTTCGGATGTTTGTCGTACGTGGACGGTAAATTGTGAGGTGTGGGTGAGGTGGCGAAGCGGGCGTACAAGTACCGCTTCTACCCGTCCCCGGAACAGGCTGAGCTGTTGAACCGGACGTTCGGGTGCGTGCGACTGGTGTACAACCGGGCGTTGGAGGCGCGGACCCGGGCATGGGCGGTTGACCGTCGGCGCACCACGTACGTGCAGTCCTCGTCGTGGCTGACTGAGTGGAAACGCACGCAGGAGTTGGCGTTTCTGAACGAGGTGTCGTCGGTTCCGTTGCAGCAGACGCTGCGGCACTTGCAGGCCGGGTTCGTGGCATTCTGGGACAAGCGGACCCGATACCCGAGGTTCAAATCCAAACGCAAGTCCCGGGCGTCGGCCGAATACACCCGCTCCGCCTTCCGCTGGCGCGACGGCCGGCTCACGTTGGCCAAGATGGACACCCCGCTGAACATCGTGTGGTCTCGGCCCCTGCCCGACGGGGTAGAACCCTCCACGGTCACCGTGTCCCGCGACGCCGCCGGCCGCTGGTTCGTATCCATCCTGATCGAGGACCCGGCCGTGAAGACGCTGCCGCCTGTCACGGCGGAGGTCGGTGTGGACGCGGGTATCACCACTCTGCTCACCCTGTCCCACCCGATACCCGGGGTGAGCGACGAGCACGGCAAGGTGGCCAACCCACGCTACGGGCAGACCGACCGGCGCAAGCTGGCCAAGGCCCAGCGGAACCTGGCCCGCAAACAGAAGGGCTCCAACAACCGGGCGAAGGCCCGGCTCACGGTGGCCCGGATTCATGCCCGGATCGCCGACCGGCGGCGGGACCACCTGCACAAGCTGACCACTCGGCTCGTCCGTGAGAACCAAACGGTCGTGATCGAAGACCTCAGCGTGCGTGACATGCTCCGTAACCGCCGCCTGGCCCGCGTCATCTCCGACGCCGCCTGGGGTCAGTTCCGCAGCATGCTGGAGTACAAGGCCACCTGGTACGGGCGTGAGGTGATCCCCATCGACAGGTGGTACCCGTCGTCCAAGACCTGCTCGGCCTGCGGGCGGATCAACACCAACCTCGCCCTCAACGACCGCACCTGGACGTGCCCCGGCTGCGCAGTCGAGCACGACCGGGACATCAACGCCGCTAGAAACATCCTCGCCGCCGGGCTGGCGGAGAGGTAAAACGCCTGCGGAGCTGATGTAAGACCTCAAGGGAACAAGTCCTCCCGGAAAGGCAGTCGGCGATGAAACAGGAAACCTCACGGGCGACCGTGAGAATCCCGGCCCTCTTCAGAGCCGGGAGGATGCCAACTCAGCTCTCCTCTCCGAGCCGGAGCACCTCGCCGAGGCGCATCCGGCGGTTGTTCAGGGCCTCGACGGTTACCGCGAAGCCGAGGGCCAGCACGGCGAGGCCCAGCACGCCGGCCACCAGGCCGGGTTCGAAGGCGGCCCGCACCGCCACCCCACCGGTGAAGGCGGGCAGGCCGAGCACGGGGGTGAGCAGCACCGGCAGCAGCGCGCCGACCAGCGCGCCGGTGAGCACCGACGCCAGCACCAGCGGAGTCAGCTCCACCAGCAGCAGGCCCCGCCACTGGCGGCGGGACAGCCCCATGGTGCGCAACCGGGACAGCACCTGCCCCCGGCTGCGCGCCTCGGCGAGCACCGCGAACGCGAGCGCGAGCAGGCCGAGCACGCCGCCGCCGACCGCGCCGATGGTGAACCCGAAGACCAGCAGGCCGTTCACCCCGCTGCCGCCCAGCTCGGCACGGACCGCCGACCGGGTGAGCACCTCCGGCTGGCGGGGCCGTTCGCCGGCGACGAGGGATCCGGTCCGCTGGTAGCGCCGCTGCCCCTCGTCGACGACCCGGGCCACCGCGGCCGGGTCGATCCCGGCGCCGGCGAGTACGAAGCCGGTGGGGGCGAGCGGGTGCGGGGCGTTCGCCGGCAGCGCCGGCCAGGGCAGCACCAGGAACCGGTCCACGCTCCGGTCGACCAGCGCGAACTCCTCGACGGTGCCGGCGACCCGCACCGGCAGCCGGTTGCCCTGCACGTCCAGCCAGGCGGGCCGGCGCCCCTCCCGGTCGGCGAGCCCGGCGGTGGCGAACTCCTTGGCGAGCGCCGGGGAGACCAGCGCCGGCAGCGGCGCCGCCGGGTCGCCGGTGACCCGCAGCGGGTCGGGCACGGTCACCGCGACGCCGGCGCGGCGGGCCACCTCGGCGAAGCGGTCGCCGTCGACCAGCAGGGCGCGGAGTTCGCGGACGCCGCTGAGCCGGCCGGCCTCGTCGGCGTACGGGCGTTGGCCCGGCTCGACCAGCAGCGGGGCGACCGCGCGCACCCCGGGCAGCGCGGCCAGCGCCTCGGTGGTGTCCGGGGCGAACCGTTCCCCGTTGACCAGGACGTCCCCGGGGACGGCGCGCACGGCGGCCTGGTCCCGGCCGTGCTCGATGCCGGCCGCCACCACCCCGCAGAACGCGGCGGTGGCGATGGCCAGCACCACCACGACGAGCGGGCCGGTGGTGGCGGACCGGCCGGCGCGGGCCGTGCCGAGGAACGCGACGCTGCCTCGGGCCCGTGCGGCGGCCCGGCTGAACAGCCGCAGCGGCCACGGGTACGCGCGCAGCGCGACCAGCGCCGCGGCGACCGCCAGCAGCACCGGCACGGACACCAGCAGCGGGTCCACCGTCCCGTCGAGGGTGAGCCCGCGCCGGCGCAGCAGGAACGCCCCGAGGGCGGCGACGGCGAGCACGGTCACCTCGACGGTCAGCCGCACGGCGGTGGAGCGGGCGCCGACCAGGTCGGCCCGCCCGCCACCACTCCGGGTGACGGTGAGCGCGGTGACCGGCAGGAGCAGCGTGGCCGCCACCGCGGCGAGCAACATCCAGCGCAGGTCGGTGCCGTCGCCGGGGAGGAGCCCGCCGAGCAGCCAGCCGGTGCCGGCGGCGAGCGGCAGGACCAGCGCCGACTCGGCCAGCCCGCGGCGCAGCACCGCGCCGGTCGAGCCGCCCCGGGCGCGGATCAGCGCGTACTCGGTGCGGCGTCGACGCGCCGCCAGCCGGGCGGCGAGCAGGGTCAGGCCGGCCAGGGTGGCGAGCAGCCCGGAGGCGATGACGGCGAGCAGCGTACGGGCGGCGGCGAGCGACTCGGCGAAGCGCCGCAGCGGGATGTCGATGCCCTGGGTGAGGGTGAGCCCGGCCGGGCGGGTCCGCTCCAGGGCGGCCAGCCCGTCGATCAGCGCGGTGAGCTGATTCGCGGTGATCCGGTCCGGCGAGATGCGGTAGCGCCAGCCGAAGCTGATCGGCCAGCCGGAGGTCGCCGCGACGTCGAAGCCGCGCTCGCTGGTCACCCCGACGCCCAGGAACGGCTTGCCGTCGCCCTCGGGCTCGGCGAGCCGCAGCATCGACGGCAGGGCGTCCCAGATCCCGTCGGTCGGGTCGGTCGGCCGGAACACGCCCACCAGGACAACCCGGCTGACCTGCAGCGGTTTGTCGTCCCTGCCGAGCAGCGAGTAGGTGAACCGGTCGCCGGCGTGCAGCCCGAGCTTCCCGGCCACCGTGTCGGCCAGCGCCACCTCGATCGCGTCGTCCGGGTCCGTGTCGGGCCAGCGTCCCTCGACCAGGGTGGCCGCCGCCTGGATGCCGGTGACCACGCGCAGGCTGAGGTCGATCAGCCCCTTGTCGGCGGTCAGCCGCGGGCCGCGCAGCCGGCCGAACTCGGTCTGCGCCTGGTACCACCGCTCCCCGATCGTCACGCGGACGGCAGGGGGCATCCGGCCGTGGAGGGTGTCCAGCTCGGCGGCCCGGGTGGCGGCGACCCGGGTAGTGCTCTTCGACACCAGCTCCGGCTCGGAGGTGTAGGTCAGGTCGCGGCGCGCCGGCTGTTGGTTCGCGACGTGCTCGCGCAGCCCCTGCCCGGTCAACCGATCGGCGACCCGGGGCACCGCCGTGATCAGCAGCGCGGTGACCAGGGTCAGCACGGCGAGCAGCAGGAAGTGCCCCCCGTACGCCCGCACCCGCCGGGCGACCGCCAGCAGACTCATCGTTCTCCCCCGATCCGAAGCTGGGCCGCGGCCACCCGCTGGCGGATGCCGGCGGTGATGATGGCGCTGAACATCAGGGCGATCGCCAGCAGCCCGAGCGCGGTCGCCCCGACCGGCGTCCAGGGCACGATCAGGGCCGCGTCGGGCACCGGCCGGCCGGCGGCCGGGGTGAGGATCACCCGAGGCACCATGGTGGCTGCCACCCCTGCCCCGACCAGCAGGCCTACCCCGACCCCGATGCCGGCGAGGAAGGACTGTTCGGCCAGCAGCGCCCGGGCGAGCAGGCGCGGTGCCGCGCCGAGTGTGTGCAGCACGGCGAACTCCGTCATCCGGCGCCGGGCCGTCGCCCAGACGTCGACCGCGAGGCCGACCAGCGCGAGCAGCACCGCGCCGAGGGCGGCGGCGAGTAAGCCGGTGCGGGCGCCCAGCCAGTACGGGTCCCGGGCCGCCTCCGCCGCGACCTGGCGCCGGTCGAGCAGGGTGGTGCCGGGTAGCTCGGCGAGGGCCGCCGCGGCGGCGGAGTGGTCGTCACCGGTCCCCAGCCACCACTCGGACAGCGGCCGGATCGTGCCCTGCTGGAGCAGCAGCCAGTCGGCGGCCGTGGGCAGGTCCAGCAGGATTCCGTCCCGCTCGGTGGCGGGCACGGCGGCGACCTGCCCGACCAGCCGGACCGGTAGGGACACCCCGGAGAGCGAGAGGGTGACCGTGTCCCCGTCGTGGAGGTTCAACGCCGCCGCGGCGCCGGGCGTCATGAGCGCGGGCACCGACGGGTCGTCCCCGGCCGGCACCACGGCGAACCGGGACGGAGGTTGGGCCACGAGCCGCCAGAGCCCTTCCGGCAACTCCACCTCGTGCGTGACGTCCACGCTGGTGCCGCCGACCGGTGCCGGCCCGCCCGGGCCCTGCAGGGGATCGATCAGCCGCCAGCCGGTGCCGAGGGAGAAATCCAGCGCGCCGCCGCCGGCGTCGGTGAGCCGGAGCCCGTCGAGGCGCAGGCGGTAGCTGGTGCCGGTCGCCGCGCCCGCGTCGGCCTCGAACCCGATCAGGCGCAGCGGCGTACCGCCGGTTTCCGGCAGCGGGACAGAGAACGGCACCGGCCGGTCGCCCTGCCCCACCGCCAGCGGCAGCCGCCAGGTCGTACCGCCGTCGGTGGCGAGCAGCGCCACGACGGCGACCCGCGGTTCCCCGAACGGCGAGACGACCGGGGTACGGACGGTGCCGGCGAGCTGTCGGGCACCGTCCGGGATGGCGACCCCGGGAGGCGCCAGGCGGTGCGCCATCCGGTCGAGCAGCTCCGAGGCGGACGCGTCGCCGACGGCGTCGTCGAGCCGGAGCAGCCCCTTCGCGCCGGCCGCGTCCAGGCTCACCACGGTCACCGGCAGATCCTTGCGGCCCAGCCGGACGTCGTCGCGCCAGGCCGGCAGCACCCGGTCCACGCCCGGCACCGCGGCCAGCGCGGCGGCCCGGTCGGCCGGCGCGACGCCGTTGCGCTCGACCAGCCGCAGGTCGGTGCCGACGCTGTGCCGGGCCTGGTCCTCCTGAGACCGTTCCCAGGACGCCAGCATCGACCAGGCCAGGGTGCTGCTGCCGACGGCGAGGGCGAGCAGCAACACCGGGCCGGCGTGCGGCCGACGGCCCGCCTGCCACATCCCGAGGATGACGGCGGTCCACGGTCGCCGGTCGACGAACCGCTCGGCGAACCGGGTCGCCGGCGGCAGCAGCCGCAGTGCGACCACCGCCCCGGCCAGCACGCCGATGGTGGGCGCGGCGGCGAGCAGCGGGTCGATGCCGAGCTGCCCACCGGCCCCCGCGAGGGGCGAGGAGTACTGCCGCAGCTGGATCCAGGCGAGCACGGCGAGCGCGACGAGCGCCAGATCGACGCTGGCCCGCTGCACGGCCGCACCCCGGGTCGGGCGGGACCGGGCCGCCATGTCGGCGACGTAGGTGCCGGCCCGCCGCAGCGCGGGCATCACCATGGCCAGCAGGCAACCGATCGCGGCGGCGACCGCGACCGCCCAGACCTGGCCGTAGGCCCCGCCGGCCAGCCGTAGGTCGGCGCCGAGCCACCGCACCGCCGTTCCGGTCAGCGGCGGGGCGAGCAGGACGGCCGGAGCCACCACCAGGGCCGCCTCCCGTACGGCGAGACCGGCGAGCTGGCCACGGGCGGCGCCCCGGGCGCGCAGCAGCGCGGTCTGCGCCCGCCGGTCCTCATTGAGCAGCGCGGCGACCAGCACCAGCGCGTACCCACCGAGGACCACGATCAGCAGCAGCGGGGTGAGCAGTGCGGACCGGCCGACCAGATCGGCCCGGCCGAGCCGGTCGGCGAGCCGGTCCAGGTTGCTGACGGTCTGGGCGGAGGAGCCGAGACCGGTGGCCTCGGGGATCTCCTCGGCGACGGCGGCGACGGCGGCCTTGACCCCGGCCAGCCGGCTCGGTTCGACGCTGGCGAGGTCGGGCGCGACCAGCCAGGCGGCGGACGTGGAGCCGGGGAAGGTACGTGCGAAGTCGGCCGGGTCCAGCGCGAACGGACCGTACGAGGTGACCGCATCGATCCCCTTACTGTCGCCCACGCCCGGGGCCAGTCGCCAGTACGGCTCGCCCGGGTCGCGGGGCCGCCAGGTGCCGGCGACGACCACCGCGCCGGCCCGCTCGGCGCTGCGGTCGTAGAGCGGCACCCGGTCCCCGATCCGCAGCCCGAGCTGGCCGGCGATCTTCTCGGGCAGCGTCACCTGCAGCGGCGTCGTCCCGGGCGTCGGCCAGGAGCCGGCGGTGAGTTCGGCGTGCGCGGACAGGTCGGTCAGGGTGGCGAGGTTGGCGAACATGGGGTCGTTGCCGATCCGGGCGGCGCCGAGGTCCCCGGTCAGCTCGCGTCCGGTGCCGTTGCGGGCGCCAGCGACGGTCACCGGCACGCCGCCGAGCCCGTCGGCGAACTGGGCCCGGACCGCCCGGTCCCGCTCGGCGTACGCCGCGGCGTCCCGGCCACCGGAGCCGCTGACCAGCAGGCTGCGCTCCTCGGCCGGGGCGGCGGCGAACACCGCCCGCTGACCCGCGTCGACCGCTCGGCGGTTGTAGTCGGAAAGCCCGGTGACCAGCGCGACCGCGACCAGGGCCGCGACGGCGGCGGCGAGCAACAGCCCGCGCGCCTCGACGGCCCGCCTCCACACCAGCTTCATCCGATGCCCTCCCCTGGCCCCGGTTGGGCCGATGACAAGGGAGACCCGTCAGGGGCCGGGAAAGGTTCGCGCCCGTTACATGATCGTTATCTGTCGTCCCTCGGGCATTGGCTCCCAGCGGCACTTGGACGGCGGCTGGCCGGCTGCGGCATCCCGACCACCCGCCCGGCACGAGAGGGCGAGGCGGATTTCATGTAACCGGCCACCCTCCCCGCAGTGGATGGTCGTCGTCCCAGCCCTCGTCTTGGAGCCATGCCCGTGCGCGAGGTTCATTGTGGTCGGCGTCGTAGGCATCAGCGACGATTATCTCGCTCGCGTTGTCCAGGTCCTGGTCATTCGGCACGCCGGAACGATAGGGCGACGCCCGGGTGCGCCTTTTTCTTGGTTGAATCGAAGGCGGACGCCGAATTGCCGAGCTAATCCCCGATCGTCAGCGTGCTGGTGGGCGTCTCCCCGTAGATGGTCGTCAACCTGGCGGTGGCGGTGGTGCCCGGTACTACGTGCCACTCCCCGCCAGATCCCGACGGCGACGGAATCGTGAAGGTAATCGCGTCGTCGCTCCAGCTGTTCAGCGTGAACGTCGCATTGGAATTGAACTGCCCCCAGGTCGTCCCCGCATTGTCGAAGGCGAGGTAGCTGCTGCCCTTGCTCGCCCCGAAGTTCGCTCCTCTCACTGTCACCACGTCTCCCTCGGAGGCTGTGGCCGGTGACACGGAAGTGATCACGGGGGTGGGTACCGACTTGTTGGCGACGTCGACGGGTTCGCCGGTCGAGGTGTCGGTGTAGCGCGCGGTGGCCGCCAGGTTCGCGACCTGCGTCCCGCTTGCGGTGCTCGGGGCGGTCACCGTCCAGCGCGCGGTGAAAGAGGATCCGGCTGCGAGACGGCCGGTCGAATTGCGACCGGCCGGTGTCACTTGCCAGCCCGACGGGACGGTGAGGGCGAGGCGGACGTCGGAGACCGCGCCTGGGCCGCTGTTGGTCAGGGTGCTGCTGACCGTCGTCTTCTGCCCAGGAGTGGCCACGATGCTCGTCGCGGGGTTCAATGTCAGCCGAGTTGCCGCCAGCGGCGCGCGTCGTAGGTCCACGGTGACCATCTTTGTATCGGGCGAGAGGGTCACGGTACCCGTTGCCTGGTCGATGGTTCCGACAGAGGCGCCGGCGATGTTGTTGACGAACGCCGGGAGCTGGAACAGCACGTCCGAGGAGGGCTTATCTCCGCTGAGGAGCAACGTGACGGCCTTGTGCCGGGTTTTGATCGTGACGTCCACACGCCGGCCGTCGGTCGTGGGGAAGTTGGTCACCGCGAACGGCTTGCCGCCCGTCAGCCACTTGCCGGGGATTCCCCGGCCGACGATGAGCTTGCCGTCGGCACGCTGGGCGACGAGGGAGTCCAGCAGCACCTTGTTGGCGTTGGCCATACCCCACGCATGAGGAGCCGAGCCCCATCCGCCCTCAGGGTGCACGCCGACCCACGGCGACGTGGTGCCGGGAGCCTCCTGGTTCTCCCACCAGGAGTAAGGCCCGCTCTGCGCGTTGTCGATCATGAACTCGTAGGACAGGATCCCCTGGTCGCGATGGTTGCCGCTCGCCAGCCCCCACTCGCCATAGCCGGCGTTGTACGCGCTGGAGTAGGTCCTGCCCCCGTAACCCCCGAAGGTGCCGGCGGGCACCTTGCCCTGAAGCCGAAAGAAGCCATGGTCGTACGTGGCGTCGATCATGGTGGACCCCGGGCCGCTGATGGGAGCGCCGAAAAGGTAGCCGTCCCATGCCCACCGTCCGAACAGGAACGGGGCGGCCCAGTTGGCGTCCTCTGCCCTTCTGCAGTCGTTGTAAGTATTCGGCTGCACCATCGAGCACGGCAGGTAATCGAGGTTGTAGGTACTGATGGTCGTTTCGAGGCTCTTGTTGACCGCGGCGAGCAGGCTGTCGTACTCGTCGCGGGCCCAGACGGCTTCCGCGCTGTCGCCGACCCGCTCCGCCAGATACCGGTAGGCGGCGAGCCCCGTCAACGCGGTGTAGTTGTCGATGGCCCAGTAGCCGTCGGAGTCGATGTCAGCCGTCATCTTCATGATGCCGCCCGGCCCGGTTCTGTCCGCGGCGATCATGTGGGCGGTGGTCTTGATGCTCGGCTCCTGGCTGTCGCCGAGCGGGCCCGCCTTGTCGAAGTGCTCCTTCACAAAGGCCAGGTCGCCTGTCTTCTGCAGGTATATGGCCCATGGCCAAGCGTAGGTCCACTTGGCGTCGGGAAACCTGGGCTGGGTGCCGACCACGGTGTTCGCCCGCTCCAGCAGGGCGCGGGCGTTACTGAAGTCACCCTGCGTGAAGAGGTTGACCAGGATGCCGATGGCATCGTGGCTGTACTCCTTGGAGTAGCCGCCGTTCGCACCGGTGTTGAGCTGATCCCCGCGACGGATGATATGGGTGTAGATGAATCCGCTCTTGTAGGCGTCGACGAGATCCCTGTTAGGCAGATCAGCGATCTGGGCGACCTGGGCGAGCCTGCCGTTCCAGTACGACCGCATGTGCGCGTAGTGCTTGTCGAAACCGCCGGCCCCCTGGAGCGCCGTGTCCGAGGGCCACGCGTAAGTCCCGCCGAACCGGTCGGCCACGACGACGTAGTCATGGTTGACCGTGGCTCCCGGTGCCACCGTTTCGAGGGCGTCGTTGAGCGGAAGAAGACCGGCGGAAGGGGCAGGCGAAACGTCCACCGGCTTTTTGGTCGGGTTGTGCACCTTCACCCGGCTGTAGATGGCGACGTAGGCGTTGCCGTCGATCACCACCTTGTCACCGAAGTTGGTGATCGACACGTCGGCGCCATCGGCCTTGAAGCTGGTGACGAGCGCCGGCAGGTAGCCTTCGGCGTTGTACCACTTGGTGGGGGAGTTGTTGTAGATACCGTACCCGTAGGTGGTGTTCACGCCGTTCTGCACGTAGAAGCTGCCACCGAGACAGGCCACCACCCCCTGGCGGTTCGCCTCCCAGCCGATGACCGAGGCGTCCCCGTTCGCACCCTCGATCGTGTCTCGGGTAGTGGGTGCGCACGTGTAGGGGGAGTTCGTCGATGCGGCGGACGTCAGCATCATCGTCGCCACCATCACGATCGCCAAGGCGGCGACCGCCGCTATTAGCCGTCCGCGACGCCCGACAGGCGGTATCAGTGAAGTAATACGAGTCACGCGGGAGCCTCGACTTTCGTGGTCTTGCGACTTGGTGCGCGATAGCTGAGCGGCTCTGGCTCGATCGTGGAAACGGCCGTGCGGGACGATCTTGACGTGTCGTCAGGATGGGCCCGCACGGCCTTGTCGCATCGTATCTTCACCGGGATCTCTCGGCGCAGGCTGGCCACGCTGATCGCCGAGCTGGCGGGTCCGTGGACCGCCCAGCAGGAGTCCCGGCTGCGTACGCGTCGTGGACACGATCGGCTCCGAGCCGGGCGAGGTCGAGCCGGACCCGGACCCGGACCCGGCACCGGCCAAGCGCACCCGCCGTCGCGGCCGGATCCGGGAGTGGTTCCGCCGCAAGCGGAACGGGAAGCCGCCCCCGCAGGTAGAGCCGGTCAATCACCCGAGCACGCTCAGCCAGTTGAAGCGGGTCCGGTGGGCCGTCCGCGCCGTGCTCGCGCTCGGCGTGGCCGCGTCGATCGCGGGGAACGTGCTCCACGCCCGGGACGAGCTGATCTCGCAGATCATCTCGGCGTGGTCGCCGCTGGCGCTGCTGCTGGCGGTCGAGCTCATCTCCCGGCCGGTGCACCGGCGGATGCTCGCGGTCGGTCGGTGGATCGCCACGGCGGTCATCGCCGGCATCGCCGCGTGGGTGTCGTACTGGCACCTGGCCGCGGTCGCGTCCCGATACGGGGAGACGGGCGGGTCGCAGTACCTGCTCCCGCTGTCCGTTGACGGCCTGGCCGTGGTGGCATCGATCTGCCTCGTCGAGCTTCCCGGTGCCGGGAAGCTGCAAGAGCATCATGCCCACGCAGGCCCCGTTGACCGAGTGTAGCCGCATCCACGCGTCCTCGTCGCCGCAGAGGATCCGGTCGAACACGTCCAGACGGTCCGCCGCCCGGCACGCCTCTTCCAGCAGCACCCGATCCGCCGACCTCAGCTCCCCCTCATCGGTGATTTGCTGCCACAGTTGGCGGCCCCTAGTGCCCAACGCGGCTGGTGTCGCCATGCGGCCGTCACGCGTCACGGGTGACGGCGCCTGTGACGGCGTCACGCCCCGCTATGATGCGCATCGCCGCGCCGGCGTCGTAATGCCGGACCCCGTCGACCGCCGCCGCGAGGACGATGATGACGAGCGCCCCCACCACGATCCGCAACACACCGTCCACGGCCGCGCGCCTGGACTCCCTGACCGGGCTGCGATGGATCGCAGCACTCATGATCTTCTTCTTGCACATCCAGAGCGAAAGCAACTACTTCATCGCCGACAGCCGCGCCCAGCAGACGTTGAACGGGGTCCTGGCCGCAGGTCGCTCCGGCGTGTCGTTCTTCTTCATCCTCTCAGGCTTCGTGCTGGCCTGGTCGGTGCGGCCGACCGACACCGCCAGCCGCTTCTGGTGGCGCCGCTTCTCCAAGATCTACCCGAACCACTTTGTGACGTTCCTGATCGCCTGTCTCCTGCTGTCCTGGCGGGGCATGGAGGTCATCGACTTCGAGCGGATGTTCTACAACCTAACGCTGCTGCACTCCTGGCCGCCCGAACAGGGCGACGTGTGGTACTCGTTCAACGCTCCGTCGTGGTCGCTGAGCTGCGAAGCGTTCTTCTACCTGTCCTTCCCCCTCCTGTATGCCTGGTTGCGGCGGCTCCGGCCGGCCGCCTGGTGGGCGATCGCAGCGGCGTCGGTCGTCTTTATTGCGGTTCTTCCGATCGGCATCAAGGTGTTCCACGAGCCGTTCGGCTGGTCCGAACACTTCATCGTGTACCACCTGCCGCCGGTGCGGATGGTCGAGTTCCTGCTCGGCATGTGCCTTGCGCTGCTGGTACGGGGCGGCTGGTGGCGCGGGCCTGGCATGACAGTCAGCATCGCGGTGGTCCTGGCTGGTATGGCGGTGGCGGCCTTCCTGTCTGAGGAGTACGGGCTAGCCCGTGACGCCGCCTGTACGGTGCTGGGCTACTCGCTTTTGCTGCCGGCGTGCGCTCTGGCGGACGTGCGGCGGTCACGGTCGATTTGGCGGGCGCCGCTTCTGGTGTACCTGGGTGAGGTGTCTTTCGCGTTCTACATGGTCCACGAGATCTGCTTGTACGCGGTGCGGCACACGTTCGGCGACGACCACCCGCATCGGCCGACGGCGGCTGCCGGGGTGCTGGTTCTGGCTACGTTCTGCTTTGCGCTGGTTGCGGCGATGGTGCTGCACCACGCCGTGGAGCTGCCGATGATGCGGCTGCTCACCGGCCGTGGTCGCCGGGCCTCTGGAGCCGGTGCTTCGGCTGGTGGCGACGGGGCGGGGTGGCCGGGCGAGGGCAAGGCGGCGGCACCTCAGCCGGTGGCGGCCACGGCGGTTTAGGTGGCCGGTGTGGTTGGTGCGGCCCCCGCGACCGCACCGAGGACGCATCGCTCGCCCGGCCGGTGGTCCGGGTGGGCAGCCTCGCTGCACTGGGTGCAGCACAGATCCGCCGGCGGATCGCAGTGCCCGTTGTGGAGGGCGCAGCAGGGCGAGGTGTTGACCGCACCGAGCACGACGTGCCGGGGCCAGATGGGCGTCACCCCCTCGACTGCGCCGGGCATCCCGCAGGGGCAGCCGTTGCCGCCGGTGTCGCTGACTCCCTTGCAGGGGCAGTCGCACACAACCGCCGTCCACACGCTCTCCGGTCCGGCGGTCTGCACGTAGAGGCCGCGCTCCGCGCACGCCGGACACGGCATGCCAACGAGCGGCTGCCGGCCGGGGGGCAGGTTCAGCCAGTCCGGGCGGCGCAGCAGGGCGTCCTCGTCGGCCAGGTGCCGGGCCAGCACCGCGGCCGTGCCGGGCAGGGTGCCCGGGATCATCTCAATGATCCGGCCCAGCGGCTGCGGGTGGTCGATGCGGAGCATGGCGGCCGCCTGCGGCGCATAGAGACCGCCGGAACGACGCGCAAGGTCGGAGAGTGGCGAGGACATCATGCGGGTGATGATCGGGCGAGTCAGCGTCATGCTACCCCTGTCCGCGATCGACGGATCGGTGTTTTAGCTGGTAGCGCGCTTCGCCCGGCTCGGTTGGACCCTCTTCGGCTCGCCCGGCATCTTCGGGTATTCCGGCGGGTACGGCAGGTCACCCTGCCCGGCGGCGGCGTCCCGCAAGGCCCACTCCAGCAGCGGGCTGATGTCCCACGGGGTGTCGTCGATGCCGGCGTGCGGGTCGCCCCGCTCGGCGAACCGGGCCGGCACGCTACGCAGGTCGAAGTCGTCCGGGTCCACCTCGGTCAGCTCGTCCCAGTCGACCGGGGTGGAGGCGGTGGCCCGCGCGTTGGCCCGCAGCGAGTACGCGCAGGCGATGGTCCGGTCCCGGGCCATCTGGTTGAAGTCGACGAAGACCCGGCTGCCCCGCTCTTCCTTCCACCAAGCCGTGGTGACCAGCTCGGGGCGACGCCGTTCCAGCTCCCGGGCCAGCGCGATGGTGGCCCGGCGTACCTCGACGAACGTCCAGCGCGGCTGGATGCGCAGGTAGACGTGCACGCCCCGACCGCCGGAGGTCTTCGGCCAACCGGTCGCGCCCAGCTCGTCCAGCAGCGCCCGCAGCTCGCCGGCGGCGGTGACCGCGTCGGTGAAGTCGGTGCCGGGCTGCGGGTCCAGGTCGATCCGCAGCTCGTCGGGGCGGTCGACGTCGGCGGCGCGCACCGGCCACGGGTGGAACACCACCGTGCCCATCTGCGCCGCCCAGGCCACGTGCGCCAGGTCGGCCGGGCAGAGCTCCGCCGCCTTCCGGCCACTGGGGAAGCTGATCTCCGCGGTCTGGATCCACGGGGGTACGCCCCGGGCCGGCACCCGCTTCTGGAAGAACATCTCCCCCTCGATGCCCTCGGGGAAGCGCTGCAACGTGGTGGGCCGGTCACGCAGGGCGCGCATGATCCCCTCGCCCACCGACAGGTAGTAGTGGAAGACGTCCGCCTTGGTGAAACCGCGCTGCGGGAAGATCACCCGGTCCGGGCTGCTGAGCCGAACGGTGTGCCCGGCGACCTCGATCTCCTCGGCCGCGGCCTTGCTGCCAGCCATTGGGCGACAATATGCGATGCCACCGACGCTCGGCGTACCGTTGACCGGTGAGTCTTTCCGAGAGCGAACTGCCCACCACCGAGGAAGAGTGGCGGGTCCGGCTGAGCCCCGAGGAGTTCCGGGTGCTCCGCGAGGCCGGCACCGAGCGGCCGTGGACCGGCGAGTACGTCGACACCAAGACCTCCGGCGTCTACCACTGCCGGGCCTGCGGGGCGGAACTGTTCCGCAGCGAGGACAAGTTCGACTCGCACTGCGGCTGGCCGAGCTTCGACGACGCGATCCCGGACGCGGTGAAGGAAATTCCCGACAACACCCTCGGCATGCGGCGTACGGAGATCCGCTGCGCCCGGTGCGACAGCCACCTGGGGCACGTCTTCGAGGGTGAGCGTTTCACCCCTAAGGACACCCGGCACTGCGTGAACTCGGTCTCGATCCGCCTGGAACCTCGTTAACCTAGGACCACACGTCCGTTTTCGGGGGGTTTCGTATGGCTACCTGTGAGGTCTGCGGCAACGACTACTGGGGGGCGTTCGAGGTGCGCACCGCCAGCGGTGCCACGCACACCTTCGACTGCTTCGAGTGCGCCATCCATCGCATGGCGCCGATCTGCGAGCACTGCCAGACCAAGATCGTCGGCCACGGCGTGGAAGTGTCCGGCCGCTTCTTCTGCTGCGCCCACTGCGCCCGCGCGGTGGAGGGCGCCCAGGGCGCCGAGATCCGCGACGCGGTCGGCGCCCGGCCGGTCTGACGCACCCTCGCGGGTCACAGCACCGACGCCATGAGCGGACAGGGGCCGTAACCGGGCGGTAAGGGTCGGGACCGCTCGGTCACGGATAGCATCCGGCCATGCCCGCCACCAGATCGACGCTGCTGCCGCTCACGCTGACTGCCGTTCTTGCCCTCGCCGGTTGCGCAGGCTCCGACCAGCCGACCGACGGCGCGGCCCCGGCAGCCTCGACACCGACGACCTCAGCATCGGCGTCCGCCGCCACGGCGCGCGGCCCCGCCGCGTCGGTGCCCGCCACGCTGGACTTCACCGCGCCCACCATCGACGGCGGGTCGTTCGCCGGCAGCAGCCTCGCCGGCAAGCCGGCCGTGCTGTGGTTCTGGGCGGCCTGGTGCAGCCGCTGCCGGGGCGTCGCCGACGACGTGGCCGCGGTGCGGCGGGACAACGCCGACCGGGTGAACCTGATCGGCGTGGCCGGACTGGGCAGCGGCGCCGACGCCATGCGGCGCTTCGCCCGGGACACCGGCATCGCCGCCTTCCCCAACCTGGCCGACGACGAGGGCGCGGTGTGGCGCAGGTTCGGCGTCACCAGCCAGGAGTGGTACGTGCTGCTCGACTCCACCGGCACCGTGGTGCACTCCGGGGCGCTGTCCCAGGCGGAACTACGCCGGCGCATCGCCGAGCTGTCCTGACATGTCCGATGCCCCCTATGGTCTGGCCATCGCCGCCGGCCTGCTCGCCGCGGTGAACCCGTGCGGGTTCGCACTGCTGCCCGCGTACCTGTCGGTGCTGGTGCTGGGCGACGGCCCGGCAGCCGCCCGGGGACCGCTCGCCCCGGTGGGCCGGGCGCTGGCCCTGACCGGCGCGATGACCACCGGCTTCGTCGCGGTCTTCGGCGCGTTCGGCCTGCTCGCCGGGCCGGTCGCGGACGCCGTCGCGCGCCGGCTGCCGTGGGTGTCGGTGCTCATCGGCGCGGCGCTGGTGGCGGCCGGCGGGTGGCTGCTCGCCGGCCGGCAACTGCCGGCCGTCACCCCGCGACCGGCGACCGGCCCGGCGGTCCGGGCCCGGTTCGGCTCGATGGCGCTCTTCGGCGTGGCGTACGCGGTGGCCTCGCTCGGCTGCACCGTCGGGCCGTTCCTCGCCGTGGTGGTGGCAGGCTTCCGGGCCGGCAGCCCGGCCGCCGGGGTCGGCCTCTTCGTCGCGTACGCCCTCGGCATGGGGCTGGCGGTCGGCGCGGCGGCACTCGCGGTGGCGCTGGCCCGGGAGTCCCTGGTCCGGCGCACCCGGCGGGCCGCGCCGCTGCTCGGCCGGCTGGCCGGCCTGCTGCTGGTGCTCACCGGCGGCTACGTCGCCTGGTACGGCTGGTACGAGGTCCGGCTCTTCGCCGGCGGCGACGCCGACGACCCGGTGATCACCGCCGCCGGCCGGATGCAGAGCGCGGTGAGCGGATGGCTGGCGGCGCTGGGCCCGTGGGCCGTCGCCGGGATCGTCGCCGTGCTGGTCGGTGCGGCGGCCGTCGCCGCCCGGGTCGCCCGGGGCGGCGGACCGGACGCGACCTAACATCGCGGGATGCCCATCGAGTCGCACGTCGCGAGCTTCGCGGAGCTGGACGCCCGCACCTTCCACGACCTGCTCCGGCTGCGTATCGACGTGTTCGTGGTGGAGCAGTCCTGCCCGTACCCGGAGCTGGACGGCCGGGACGTCGAACCCGGCACCCGACACCTCTGGCTGACCCGGGACGGCGCGCTGGTGGCGTACCTGCGGATCCTGGCCGACCCGGATGGCGTGGCGCGGATCGGCCGGGTGGTGGTGGCGCCGGCGGCCCGCGGCGCGGGCCTGGCCGGCCGGCTGATGACCGACGCGCTGGCCCTGGTCGGCGGGGGCCCGTGCGCGCTGGAGGCGCAGACCCACCTGGTCGACTTCTACGCCCGCCACGGCTTCACGGTCAGCGGGCCCGGGTACCTCGACGACGGCATTCCGCACACCCCCATGCTCCGGGCGATGTAACGCCAGAGGAGATCGATACGCTTTGCCCTCCGGTGAGACATGGGAGGGAAACGACAACGTGAGACCAACGGGGATCCACTGGAACCGCCGGACCGTCGGCATCGTGGCCGCGATCGCCGCCACCACTCTGGCCGGCACCGTCGGCATGGTCGCGTTAAGCCTCGGCGACGAGGGTGCCGAGTGGGCGGACGCGCCGGTCACCACCGCCCTGCACACAGTGGACTTCCCGGCCGCGACCGGCCGGGAGATCACCATCCCACGGCGGGACACCGACCGCTTCGCACTGCTCGGCGTGACCTGGGCGAACCCGAAGGCCGACCTCCGGGGAACCATCGCCGTACGGACCCACGCGGTGGGCGGCGACTGGTCGGACTGGCAGCAGCTCGAGCTGGACGGCCACGGCGAACCGGAGCCGGGTTCCACCGGACCGGCACGCGGTGCCACCGACCCGCTCTGGGTCGGCCCGTCCGATGGAGTCGAGGTACGCGCGACGGCGGCCGACGGCCGCACGGTCGGGCGGCTTCCCGAGGGGCTGCGGCTGGAGCTGGTTGATCCCGGCCAGCCGAAGCGCCGCAAGGTCAGGGCCGCGGGCGACGGACGGGTCCGGCCGCAGCGCCTCCAGCCGGTCGCCGAGGTACGCGCGCTGGAGCCCACCCCCACCGACGGCACCACCACCGAGCCGGACCCCAGCGGCGGCACCACCACCGAGCCCGAGCCGACCGACGCCACGACCACCGACCCGGCGCCCACCGAGGCCACCCCACCCACCGAGACCACCGCACCCGTGCCGACCACCAGCGCGCCGGCACCCACGACCAGTTCCCCGGCGCCCAGCAGCACCGCGTCGGCACCCACGACCGGTTCCCCGGCGCCCAGCAGCACTCCGGCCAACCCGGTGCCCGTGCCGAAGGTCGTGACCCGCGCCGGGTGGAACGCCGACGAGTCGATCGTCCGCGACGCACCCACGTACGGGAAAACGGTGAAGGCGTTCTGGGTGCACCACACCGCCGGCGCCAACAACTACAGCTGCGCCGACTCGGCCGCCATTGTCCGGAGCATCGAGGTCTACCACATCAAGAGCAACGGCTGGAGCGACATCGGCTACAACTTCCTCGTGGACAAGTGCGGCGTGGTCTTCGAGGGCCGCAAGGGCGGCATCGACAAGCCGGTGACCGGCGCCCACACCTACGGTTTCAACACCGACACCGCCGCCATCGCGGTGCTCGGGGACTACCGCACCTCAAGCGTGCCCACTGTGGCGCTCGACGCCATCGCGCACGTCGCCGCGTACAAGCTCGGCCAGTACGGCAACGACCCCCTCGGCAAGGTCACCCTGACCTCCGGTGTGGAGGGCAAGTACCACCTCGGCCAGCAGGTGGTATTCAACCGGATCGGTGGGCACCGCGACGCGGTGGCGACCGAGTGCCCCGGCGCTACGCTCTACGGCCAGCTCGGGATCATCCGCAGCAAGACCGCCAACGTCTACGGGCTGGCCCTTTCCGGGGTGGCCGGCACCCGCAACGGCACCACCATCTACACGAAGAGCTTGACCACCGTGTCCTGGTCCGTGAGCACCCCGAGCAACCTTATCGACCGCTTCCAGGTGCTGGTGGACGGCGCGGTCGTCGCCACCACCGCCGGCACCGCCCGCTCGGCCGGACTCACCCTCGCCCCCGGGACGCACACCGTACAGGTGCGCGGCGTGCACCAACTGGGCCAGACCGCGACGACCCCGGCGCAGACCGTGGTGGCGGACACCACCGCCCCGGCCTTCGCGTTGCGGCCCACCCTCTCCCTGCGTACCGGTGGGGTGAGCAGCACGGTCGTGCCGGTGTCGCTGAGCTGGCGCGCGACGGACAACGTGGCGGTGCGGTCGGTGGCGCTGACCGCACCGACCACCGGCACCTTCGCCGGAAGCAGCGCCTGGTCCACCACCACCCGGCCGGGTGTCACCACCACCTGGTCGATGCGGGCGGCCGACTGGTCCGGTAACACCGCGACCTCCTCGGCGTCCTGGACCCCGGTCTTCCTCCCGGAAACCAAGGCCACCCGCAAGGGCACCTGGTCGACCACCGCCAGCAGCAACTACCTGGGCGGCTCGGCACTCACCGCCAAAGCGGCAAAGGCCTCGCTCAGCTGGACCTTCACCGGCCGCTCGGTCTCCTTCGTGGCCACGAAGACCTCGGCGTCCGGACGGGTGGAGATCTGGGTCGACGGCGTCAAGAACACCACGCTGGACCTGAAGTCCAGCACCACCCAGTACCGCCGGGGGGTCTGGGCGAAGAGCTGGACCGGCAGCGGCCGGCACACGGTGAAGATCGTGGTGGTCGGCACCTCGGGTCGGCCCCGTGTGATCACCGACGGCCTGGTCTACGTGCGCTGACCCACCGACGCGACGGGCCCTCGGGACGACGTCCCAAGGGCCCGTTACCGTCCGCGGCCGGTCACACCAGACAGGCGACGCAGGCGACGGTCACACCAGCCAGGCGACCGTCACGCCAGGCAGGTGACGATGTCGGCGATCGAGCGGCGGCGGCCGGTGTAGAAGGGGACCTCCTCGCGGACGTGCCGGCGGGCCCGGGAGGCCCGCAGATCGCGCATCAGGTCGACGATCCGGTGCAGCTCGTCGGCCTCGAAGGCGAGCATCCACTCGTAGTCGCCAAGGGCGAAGGAGGCCACCGTGTTGGCTCGCACGTCCGGGTAGCCGCGGGCCATCTTCCCGTGCTCGGCGAGCATCTCGCGCCGCTCGGCGTCCGGCAGCAGATACCACTCGTACGACCGGACGAACGGGTAGACGCAGACGTAGGCCCGCGCCTCCTCGTCGGCCAGGAAAGCCGGGATGTGGCTCTTGTTGAACTCGGCCGGCCGGTGCAGCGCCATCTGCGACCAGACCGGGGTGAGCGCCCGCCCCAGCGTGGTCCGGCGGAATCGCAGGTAGGCGTCCTGCAGGGCGTCGCTGGACGAGGAGTGCCACCAGATCATCAGGTCCGCGTCGGCGCGCAGGCCGGCCACGTCGTACGTGCCGCGGATGGTCACGTCCTTGCCGGCCAACTCGGTGAAGAGGGACTCGACCTCGTCGACGACGTTCTCGCGCAGCGACGGGAGGGGGCTGGTGGCCCGGTACACCGACCACATGGTGTAGCGGATGGTCTCGTTGAGCTCCCGCAGCCGCGCCGCGTTGGTCTGCTCGGTCATGCTGCTTATCCTCCCAGTGCTGTGATGAGCTCTTCGGCCGCCGTCTCGCCGGAGCGGACGCAGACCGGGATGCCGACGCCGTCGTAGCCGGCCCCGGCCAGGGCCAGGGCCGGGTGGGCGGCACGCAGCACCGCCCGGGCCGCCGCCACCCGGCCGAGGTGGCCGGGGGTGTACTGCGGCAGGGCCCCACCCCACCGCTGCACGTGCTGGGCGACCGGAGCCGGCAGCGGAGCGCCGAGCACCTTCGACAGTTCCCGGTGCACGGTGGCGACCAGGTCGTCGTCGGTGAGCTGCAGCGACGTCTCGTCGCCGTACCGGCCGACGGAGGCGCGGACCAGGGCGAGCCCGTCCGCCCGGCGCAGATGCCCCCACTTGGTGGTGAAGAACGTCGACGCCTTGATCAGCAGCCCCTCGGTGGCCGGCACCAGGAACCCGGACAGCTCCGGCAGCTCCGGCTCCGGCAGGGCCATGGTGACCAGGGCCACGCTGGCGTAGTCCAGCCCGCCGACGGTGGCGGCCACCTCGGGCGCCGGGCCGGCGAGCAGCCGGGCCGCCGGGCGGGCCGGCACGGCGAGCACCACCCCGTCCACCTCGACCGACTCGGGGTCGCGGGTGGGGCCGACGACCAGCCGCCAGCCGGTGGCGGTGCGGTGCAGCTCACGGACCGCCACGTCCCGGCGGACGGTCGCGCCACTCTCCCGAGCCGCCGCCTCGACCAGGGTGGTCAGCCCGCCGGCCAGGGTGCCGAAGACCGGCGCGCCGGCGGCGCGGGGCGCGGCGGCCTGGGCGGCCCGGACCGCGCCGACCAGGGTGTGCTCGACCCGGGCCGCCCGCGCGAGGGCCGGCATGGTGGTGACCAGGGAGAGATCGTCGGCCCGGCCCGCGTACACGCCGCCGAGCATCGGGTCGACCAGCCGGTCCACCACCTCGTCGCCGAAGCGCTCACGGACCAGCCCGCCGACCGGCACGTCGGCGTCCGGGGCGAGCAGCGGACGGCCGCCGTCGGGGTCGGCGTCCGCGGCCGGCCGCGCCACCGCCGTCACCTTCTCCAGATCCCCGGGTACGCCCACCAGCGTGCCGCCCGGGATCGGGCGCAGCCCACCGTCGACGACGAGCGCGGCCTGCCCGACGCTCGAGTGCACGATCCGGTCGGCCAGGCCCAGCCGGTGGACCAGGCGGACCGCGGCGGATTCCCCGCCGGCCGGGTCGCGCATCAGGAACGACTCGGCGCCGAACTCGACGGGCCCGCCGGCCAGCTCACCGGTGCGCAGCTTGCCACCGAGGCGGCCGGACTGCTCGTACACGGTGATCTCGGTGCCGGCGGGGGCGAGGTCGCGCAGCCGGACGGCGGCGGCCAACCCGGCGATCCCGCCACCGACGATCGCCACCCGGCACGGTCGCGCCATGGTCCCTCCCCTACTCGACGGGCCGCGCGGACAGCTCGTGCACCAGCGCGACCACCCGGGTCAACACGTCGGGGTCGGTCTCCGGCAGGACGCCGTGGCCGAGGTTGAACACGTGACCGGGGGCCGCCCGGCCCTGGTCGAGGATCCGGCGCACCTCGGCCTCCACCACCGGCCACGGGGCGAGCAGCACGCACGGGTCGAGGTTGCCCTGCACGGCCTTGTCCGGGCCGATCCGCCGGGTCGCGGTGTCCAGCGGCGTACGCCAGTCCACGCCGACCACGTCGGCGCCGGCCTCGCCCATCGCGCCGAGCAGTTCGGCGGTGCCCACCCCGAAGTGGATCCGGGGCACTCCGGCATCGGCCAGACCACCGAGCACGCGGGTGGAGTGCGGCAGCACGTAGCGGCGGTAGTCCGCCTCGGACAGCGCGCCGGCCCAGGAGTCGAAGAGCTGAACGGCGGAGACCCCGGCGTCGACCTGCACCCGCAGGAAGGAGAGCGCCACCTCGGCCAGCCGTGCGCAGAGCGCGTGCCACAGCTCCGGGTCGCCGTACATCAGCGCCTTGGTCTTCGCGTGGGTACGCGACGGCCCGCCCTCGACCAGGTAGCTGGCCAGGGTGAACGGGGCGCCGGCGAAGCCGATCAACGGGGTGTCGCCCAGCTCGGCGACGAGCAGCCGGACCGCCTCGTCCACGTAGGACACGTCGTCGCGAGTGATCGGGCGGATCCGGTCGACGTCGGCGGCGGTGCGCACCGGCTCGGCCACCACCGGCCCGGTGCCGGGCACGATGTCCAGGTCGACGCCGGCCGCGGCCACCGGAACCACGATGTCGCTGAACAGGATCGCCGCGTCCACCCCGTGCCGGCGGACCGGCTGGAGGGTGATCTCGGTGACCAGCTCCGGCCGGCGGCACGACTCCAGCATCGGCACGTTGGCCCGGATCTCGCGGTACTCCGGCAGGGAGCGGCCGGCCTGACGCATGAACCAGACCGGGGTGTGCGGTCCCGGCTGGCGACGGCAGGCGCGGACGAAGGGCGAGTGGGCCGTCCCGCCGGGGCGGGATGCTCCGTCTCGGGCGGCGGTGCCCGTGGTTTCGGTGGTCATCGCGGCAATCGTGCCACGCCGCCCGGCCCACCCCGCCGCCCCCATCACCTTTGTGACGTGAAAGGAGGGGCCCCTGTTAACGCCTCCGGTAGAGCAGGGGCCCCTTCTTAACACGTACGCCCGCTCGGCGTGCCGTGACGCCGTGCGGGACGGCGGCGGCATAGGCTGCCGGCATGGCCCCCCCGATCGCGCTCCCGGAAACCTTCGCCCGCGCGGTCGCGGGACTGCGATCAGTGGCGCCGCGCGCCGAGATCGTGCTGGAGGAGGTCGGCGCCCCCCAGCGTCTGGCCCCGTACGCGTTCGCGCTCTCCGCGGCGGTGCTCCGGGACGGCGACGAGGTGGCCACCGGGCGGCTGATCCTGCTGCACGACCCGGCCGGGCACGAGGCGTGGCAGGGCACCCTGCGGCTGGTCACCTACGTGACCGCCGAGCTGGAGGTGGACCTGGCCAGCGACCCGCTGCTGCCCGGGGTGGGCTGGACCTGGCTGACCGACGCGCTGGACGCGCAGGGCGCCCGGTACCGGGCGATCGGCGGCACCGTGACCCAGACGCTCTCCACCCGGTTCGGCGAGCTGGCCGGGCCGCCCGCCGCCGGGGACATCGAGATCCGCGCCTCGTGGACGCCGCTCGGCGTCGACCTGGCCCCGCACCTGCTCGGCTGGTGCGCCCTCCTCGCCTCGACGGCCGGGCTGCCGCCGCCCGGTGTGACGGCCCTGCCCTCCCGCCGTGCGGCCGGTGCCGCCTGAGCGGCGGGCGCACGGCGACGGCCGCCGGATGACAGCCGGGTCCTGCTCGATGGCTCGATGGGCGGTACCGGCGCGAACGGGGTGTGTGCCGGTTGTCCGGCCCTGCCACGTGGCGCCACCCGGCCCGGTCAGGACACCCGCGAGCCATCCCGCCGACACACGGCGGGCCGGCTACGCACACCGGATCCCCCGGCGAACTAGGGTTGTCAGGTGACCGACGAACCACCCCTGCGCCGTCGGGCCGCCGCAAGCCGTACGGGAGAGGCATCGCCGCATGTGTCGACGGCCGCACCGCAGCCGACGGACGCGGAGACCGAACCCGGCGCCGACGGACCCGTGCCGCTGACCGCCCCCCGCGACGGCACCCCCGCGCCGGTGGCCACACCGAGCGAGTTCGACGAGGTCGTGGCGCGCTTCGCGACGGGCAGCGGCCCGGTGGCCCTGGACGCCGAACGCGCCTCCGGATACCGCTACAGCCAGCGGGCCTACCTCGTACAGCTGCGGCGGGCCGGCTCCGGCACCGCGTTGATCGACCCGCTGCCGCTGCCCGACCTCTCCGCCCTGGACGCGGTGATCGCCGAGGCCGAGTGGGTGCTGCACGCGGCCAGCCAGGATCTCGCCTGCCTCGCCGAGGTGGGGCTGCGCCCGCGCCGGCTCTTCGACACCGAACTGGCCGCCCGGCTGGCCGGGTGCGAGCGGGTCGGCCTCGCCGCGCTGACCGAACAACTGCTCGGCTACACGCTGGAGAAGCACCACTCGGCGGCGGACTGGTCCAGCCGGCCGCTGCCGGAGTCCTGGCTGACGTACGCGGCGCTGGACGTGGAGATGCTGGTCGACCTGCGCGACGCCCTCGACGAGGAGCTGCACCGGCAGGGCAAGTCGGAGTGGGCGGCGGAGGAGTTCGCCGCGCTGGTCCGCAACGGCGCCCGTCCGCCCCGGGTCCGGGCGGAGCCGTGGCGGCGCACCTCCGGCATCCACCGGGTGCGCGGCGCCCGGGCGCAGGCCCGGGTGCGTTCCCTCTGGTACGCCCGGGACCAGATCGCCGCACGGCGGGACGCGGCCCCGGGGCGGGTGCTGCCGGACTCGGCGATCGTGGCCGCCGCGGAGCTGGACCCGAAGGACGAGAAGACCCTGCTCACCCTGCCCGGCTTCGGTGGTCGCTCGGTGCGCCGACTGGCCCGTACCTGGCTGGCGGCTCTGGACGACGCGCGCCAGCTGCCCGACGACGCGCTGCCGGTGACCCCCGTCCTTGAGGGGCCACCCCCGCCGCACCGGTGGGCGGAGCGTGACCCGGTGGCGGCCGGCCGGCTGGCCCGCTGCCGGGAGTTGGTGCTGCGCATCTCCGGCGAGCACAACCTGCCGGCGGAGAACCTGATCGCGCCGGACTACGTCCGCCGCCTGGCCTGGCAGCCGCCGGAGGAGATCACCGACGACACCGTCGCCGAAACGCTGCGCGGCTTCGGCGCGAGAGAGTGGCAGCTCACCCTCCTCCTCCCCGCCCTCTCCGAGGCCCTCACCGCCTCCTGACCCGCACCCTTCGCGGTTGATCAAGGAATTTTGTGTCTGCGACACAGGACGCAAACTCCTTGATCAACGGGGCGAGGGTCGGTGGGCGGAGTGTGGGGTGGGACACAGGCGGGGGTGGGGGCGGGGCTGGTTACTGACGAGTAGCATCCGGGGAAATGCCAGTGCCGGCCGACCTTCAGTCGGTCCTGGCGCCGTTCCGTGGCGTGGCGGCCTTCATTCCGTCCGAAGCGCCGCCTGGCGGCGCGGAGGCGGAATTATGGCCGTTGGCCGAACTGTGGTCGATAAGGAGGCTCCAAGTGCCCCGTGAAGTTCGGGATGTCGTCTTCGTCGACGGCGTCCGCACCCCGTTCGGCAAAGCGGATGGCATGTACGCCAACACCCGCGCCGACGACCTGGTGATCCGCTGCATCCGCGAGCTGATGCGACGCAACCCGCAGCTACCGCCGGAGCGGGTCGAGGAGGTCGCCATCGCGGCCACCACCCAGATCGGCGACCAGGGCCTGACCATCGGCCGCACCGCCGCCCTGCTGGCCGGCCTGCCCAAGACGGTGCCGGGCTTCGCCATCGACCGGATGTGCGCCGGCGCGATGACCGCCGTCACCACCGTCGCCGGCGGCATCGCCATGGGCGCGTACGACGTGGCCATCGCCGGCGGCGTCGAGCACATGGGCCGCCACCCGATGGGCGAGGGCGTCGACCCCAACCCTCGGATCATCGCGGAAAAACTCGTCGACCCGTCCGCCCTGGTCATGGGCGCCACCGCGGAGAACCTGCACGACCTGGTGCCGCACATCACCAAGGAGCGCACCGACGCGTTCGCGCTCGCCTCGCAGCAGAAGACCGCCAAGGCGTACGCCAACGGCAAGCTCCAGGGCGACCTGGTGCCGGTGGCCATCCGCGACGAGGAGAACGGCTGGGGCCTGGCCACGGTGGACGAGGCGCCCCGGGACACCTCGCTGGAGAAGCTCGCCGGCCTTAAGACCCCGTTCCGCCCGCACGGCAAGATCACCGCCGGCAACGCGGCCGGCCTGAACGACGGCGCCACCGCCGCGCTGATCGTCGCCGAGGAGACCGCCCGCGAGCTGGGCCTGCCGATCGCCATGCGGCTGGTGTCCTACGGCTTCGTCGGCGTCGAGCCCGAGGTGATGGGCGTCGGCCCGATCCCGTCCACCGAGAAGGCGCTGCGCATCGCCGGCCTGGCCATCGACGACATCGGCCTGTTCGAGCTGAACGAGGCGTTCGCCGTACAGGTGCTCGCCTTCCTCGACCACTTCGGCATCGCCGACGACGACCCTCGGGTCAACCCGTGGGGCGGCGCGATCGCCATCGGCCACCCACTCGCCTCCTCCGGCGTACGGCTGATGACCCAGCTCGCCCGGCAGTTCGCCGAGCACCCCGAGGTCCGCTACGGCCTCACCGCCATGTGCATCGGCATCGGCATGGGCGGCACGGTCGTCTGGGAGAACCCGCACTGGACGGAGTCCAGCACGCCGGCCCAGCGGGAAGGTGGAGACAAGTGAGCCTCGCCGCACCGAACGAGATTGTCACCAGGGCGCTGCTGCGCCAGGTGGACGTGCCGGGGCTGGACCGCCCCGCCGCCCTGATCACCCTCGACAACGGCCTCGACCACACCAAGCCGAACACCTTCGGCCCGGCCGGGCTGACCAGCTTGGACGAGGCCATCACCGCCGCTGTGGCGGCCGACCCGGCGTTCATCGCGGTCACCGGCAAGCCGTACATCTTCTGCGTGGGCGCGGACATCATCAGCCTGCCGCTGCTCGAGAGCCGCGACCAGGCGCTGGAGATCGGCCGGCTCGGTCACCGGGTCTTCGCCCGGCTCAAGGACAGCGAGATCCCGACCTTCGCCTTCGTCAACGGTGCGGCGATGGGCGGCGGCCTGGAGCTGGCCCTGCACTGCCACTACCGGACGCTCTCCGGCGGGGCCACGGCGCTCGCGCTCCCCGAGGTCTCCCTCGGCCTGGTGCCCGGCTGGGGCGGCACCCAATTGCTGCCGAACCTGATCGGCATCCCCGCCGCCACCCAGGTGATCCTCCAGAACCCGCTGATGCAGAACAAGATGCTCAAGCCGAAGCAGGCCGCGGAGATGGGCATCGCGGACGTGCTGCTGGAGCCGGCCGACTTCCTGGAGCGGTCCCTGGAGTGGGCCGCCGGCGTGGTCCGGGGCGAGGTCACCGTGACCCGGCCCGAGGTCGACCGGGACATGTGGGCGGGCGTGCTCTACTTCGCCCGGCAGACCCTCGACCAGCGGCTGCACGGGGCGGTCCCGGCCGCGTACCAGGCCCTCGATCTGCTGGAGACGGCGAAGGACGCCGACTTCGCCGCCGGCACCGCCGCCGAGGACGAGGCCCTGGCCGACCTGGTCTTCTCCGAGGAGCTGCGCAGCGGCCTGTACGCCTTCGACCTGGTACAGCGGCGGGCCAAGCGGCCGGCCGGCGCGCCCGACAAGGGCCTGGCCCGGCCGGTCACCAAGGTGGGCATCGTCGGCGCCGGCCTGATGGCCAGCCAGCTCGCGCTGCTGTTCGCCCGCCGCCTTCAGGTGCCGGTCGTCCTGACCGACCTGGACCAGGCCCGGGTGGACAAGGGCCTCGGCTACGTGCACAGCCAGATCGAGAAGCAGGTCAGCAAGGGCCGGATGGACAAGCGCACCGCCGCCAAGCTGTACGGCCTGGTCAGCGGCTCGCCGAAGGCAGAGGCCTTCGCGGCGTCGCCGCCGGGCCAGCTCACTTCGTTCGCTGACTGTGACTTCGTCATCGAGGCGGTCTTCGAGGACCTGACCGTCAAGAAGCAGGTCTGGGCCGAGCTGGAGAAGGTCGTCAGGCCGGAGGCGGTGCTCGCCACCAACACGAGCTCGCTGTCGGTCACCGCGATGGCCGCGGACCTGGAGCACCCGGAGCGGGTGGTCGGCTTCCACTTCTTCAACCCGGTCGCCGTGCTGCCGCTACTGGAGATCGTCCGGGGCGAGCGGACCGACGACGCCACCCTGGCCACCGCGTTCGCCGTCGGCAAGCAGCTCAAGAAGTCCTCGGTGCTGGTCAAGGACGCCCCGGCGTTCGTGGTCAACCGGCTGCTCACCCGCTTCCTCGGCACCGTGTTCGCCGCCGTCGACGCCGGCACCCCGCTGGACGTGGCGGACAGCGCGCTGGATCCGCTGGGCCTGCCGATGCGCCCGCTCTCGCTGCTCCAGCTGGTCGGTCCAGCCGTGGCGTACCACGTGGGCGGCACCCTGCACGCCGCCTTCCCGGACCGGTTCACGGTCAGCGAGAACCTCAAGCGGATCGCCGACTCCGGCCAGCCGATCGTGGTCGACGACCAGGTCAACGCCGAGGTCGCCAAGCTGCTCGTGGTCGGCGACCAGCCGCTGACCGCCGAGCAGGTCCGGCAGAACGCGCTGGACGCGCTGGCGCAGGAGATCCGGCTGATGCTCGACGAGGGCGTCGTCGCCGAGGCGCAGGACATCGACCTGTGCCTGATCCTCGGCGCCGGCTGGCCGTTCCACCTGGGCGGCGTCACGCCGTACCTGGACCGGACCGGCACCTCCGAGCGGGTCACCGGCCGGCGGTTCCTGCCGCGCGGGGTGGCCAGCCTACGGCCCTGATCCGCGCACCGCTCCCCCGCGATCGCGGTGGCCGATCGTCCCTCCCGGATGGCCCGGCCACCGCGATCGTCGTTCGACCCATCGGGTCACGGGCCGGTACCGGTTTCGTCACGCCAGCCCGGGGCGGACAACGACCGCTTGGCGTGCCTCGATACGATCACGCGTCCGGATTACTCACAGGAGCTGACCAAAATCATGTCGCAGCCGCCGTCCAGCCCATACCCGGGTTCCAACCCCCCGCCGCAGCAGCAGCCCGGCGGATACCAGCCGCCGCAGCAGCCCCAGTACGGCGGCGACTACCCGCCGGCCCCGCAGCAGCCCGGTGGATTCCCGCAGGCTCCGCAGCAGCCCGGTGGATACCCGGAGGCCGGCCAGCCCGGCTTCGGTGCCCCCGCCGGCCCGCCGCCGAAGAAGAAGTCCAGCGTCGGCAAGATCCTGCTGATCATCCTGGCCGTCGTGGTCGTGCTCTGCGTGGGCGGCGGCACGGCCATCTACTTCGCCACCAAGGACACGGTGAAGGAGGTCGTCGGCGCCACCAAGACCCGCCTGGTCGAGCCCGAGACGCTGGGCGGCCGGCCGAAGGTGGACGAGCCGGAGCTCAAGTCCGCCGCGGACGAGATGAAGACGGTGCTCAAGGACAGCGTGCCGGGGTCCACCAGCGTCATCGGTGGCATCTACGGTGACCCGACGAAGCAGGACCTGGTCATGGTCGCCGGCGTGTCCGGCCTGCTGGCCGACCCGAAGAAGGAGCTGGACGACGCCAGCAACGGCATGGGCTCCGAGCTCGGGGTCAAGGAGTTCAAGACGGTCGACGCCGGCCCACTGGGCGGCGAAGCCAAGTGCGGCGACGGCGACGCCGGTGGCGTACCGGTGGGCGTCTGCGTCTGGGCCGACCGGGGCAGCCTCGGGATGGTCATCATCTACTTCAAGTCCGCCGCCGAGCTCCAGCCGCAGTTCGTCGCCATCCGGGGCGAGGTCGAGAAGAAGGACTGAACCTTCCGAAGACCTGTGACCGGGCCCCCGCCAAGCTGGCGGGGGCCCGGTTCGCTGTCCGGATCAGTGCGCCGCGGCCCGTTCCGCCGGGCTGCGGCAGACGCAGAACTCGTTGCCCTCCGGGTCGGTCAGCACCACCCAGCCGGTGCCGTCCGGCCGGCGCCGGTCGGCGAACAGGGCGGCCCCGAGGCCGAGGAGTCGCTCGACCTCGGCGTCCCGGGTGCCCTCGGCCGCATGCAGGTCGAGGTGGAACGCGCCCTTGCCGTGCCGCTCCCCCACCTGTACGAAGAGCAGGTCGGGACCGTGCCCGTCGGGCGCGACGAGCACCGCCTCGGGGTCGCCCGGGTGGTCGTCGTCGTGCAGCTTCCGGTCGAGCACCTCGGCCCACCAGCTCGCCAGGGCGTACGGGTCGTCGGTCTCGACGGTGACGCAGTGGATCTGTGCACTCACGGTGCTTCCTCCTGATGGGAGTGCGCCCCGCGGAAGTGGATCGTGTCAGCGGTGACCAGGGCGGGGCGTGGGATTGTTCATGGTGGACATCAACCAACACCCCCTTCCGGCACGTCGGGCTGACGCGGCAGATCATGCCACCGCATCCGCCCTGCGCACAAGGCATTTTGCCGGCCGCCGGCCTGACCAGCGTTGCGGCGCGGGGCGGGCCGGTCAGGTGACGGTGGTGGCGTCGGCGGACGGCAGGGTGACGGTCACCTCCAGGCCACCACCCGGCTGGGCGACCGCCTTGACAGTGCCGCCGTGCGCGTCGCAGACCGCCCGGACGATGGAGAGCCCCAGGCCGGAACCGCGCGCCCCGGTACGCTCCTGGCCGCCGCGCCGGAACGGCTCGAACAGCCCCGGCACGTCGGCCTGGGCCACCTCGAAGCCGGTGTTCCCCACCACCAGCCAGGATCGCCGCCCGTCGCTGCCCGTGCGGATCCACAGCCGGCCGTGCAGGTGGTTGTAGCGGACGGCGTTCTCCACCAGGTTGCCGGCCAGCCGGTCGAGCAGCCCCGGGTCCCCGACCACCGGCGCCGGTCGCAGCGCGGTGTGCACCTTGAGGCCGATCCGCTCCACCTCCCGGCCCATCGCGGAGAGGGCGTTGGCCGCGCTCACCGCGAGGTCGCGCTCGGCGCGGCGGGCCAGCCGGCGCCCGGCCTGGGCCTCGCTGCGGGCCAGCACCAGCAGCGCGTCGACCAGGCCGTTGGCCCGCTCCGAGGCGTCCCGGACCACGGTGGCCATTCGGCGGTACTCGGTGATGTCCGCCTCGTCGTCGCTGAGCGTCACGTCAATCTCGGTCCGCATCACCGCGAGGGGGGTCCGCAGCTCGTGCGAGGCGTTGGCGACGAAGCGCTTCTGCGCCTCGAACGCGGCGGCGATCCGATCCAGCATCGCGTCGAAGGTCTTGGCCAGCTCGGCCACCTCGTCGTCGGCGCCGGACCAGCGGATCCGCTGGTCCAGCGTGGTCTCGCCGAGCCGGCGGGCGGTGGCGGTGACCTGGTGCAGCGGGCGCAGCGCCCGACCGGCCACCAGGTACGCCCCGGCGACCCCGACCACGCTGATCGCCAGCAGTGCCCCCAGGCCCTTGAGCAGCAACTCCCGGGAGGCCGCGTCGACCAGTTGCCGCTGCCACTGCCCGGCCTCGAGGGCACGGCCGTCCTCGAGCACCACCGTGGTGCCGGGCAACAGCTCATCGGCCGGGCGCAGCGCGTCCCGGACCAGCAGCCAGGCCAGCACCACCAGGATCGCCGCGGCCCCGACCAGCAGCACCCCGTTGAGCAGGGTGAGCCGCAGCCGAAGGGTGGGCCGCAACCGTAGGCGGCGGGTCATGCGGATACCTCGGCGGTGCGGTAGCCGGCCCCGACCACCGTCTCGATCAGCGGCGGGTCGCCGAGCTTCCTGCGCAGCGTCATGACGGTGACCCGGACGATGGTGGTGAACGGGTCGGTGTTCGCGTCCCAGACCCGTTCCAGCAGCTCCTCGCTGGAGACCACCGCGCCGCGCGCCTTCAGCAGCTCGGCCAGCACGCCGAACTCCTTGTTGGTGAGGTCGACCGGCACGCCGCCGCGGGTGACCACCCGGCGGGCCGGGTCGAGCACCAGGTCGGCCAGCGCCAGCACCGGCGGGGCGGCCGGGGTGGCCCGCCGGCCGAGCGCCTGCACCCGGGCGACCAGCTCGTCGAAGGCGAACGGCTTGGGCAGGTAGTCGTCGGCGCCGAGCTGCAACCCCTCGACCCGGTCGGCGACCGTGCCGCTCGCGGTCAGCATCAACACCCGGGTCAGGGTGCCGGAGGCGGCCAGGTCGGCGCAGATCCGGTCGCCGTGCACACCGGGCAGGTCCCGGTCCAGGATCACCACGTCGTACCGGGTGACGAAGGCCGCCTCGTGCCCGGTCGTGCCGTCGTAGGCGACGTCCACCGCCATGCCGCGCTTGCGCAGCCCGCGCGCGATCGCGTCGGCGAGGTTCCGCTCGTCCTCGACCACCAGTACCCGCATCCCGGCCTCCCGCCTCGTGACCTGCCGACAACGTAGTGCCGGCCGCCAAACCAGCGTCCCGCGCCGCCGTTGCAAAAGATCTTCGGGTACGCCATGCTTCCCGGCACCTGGTGACAAGGAGCTGCCGATGACCGGAACGCCCGCCCGGCGGGACGTGGCGTACCGCCGTTTCCGCTTCCCGGAGGATCTCGACCTCGGGGCGGCCGACGGGGTGGCCGCCGGCCCGAACGGGCTGGTGGTCGCCGAGCCGGCCGGCCGGGTGGACCACACCGACCCGTACAGCGGCGTCACCGCCGGTTACGAGCAGGCCGCTTGGACGTCCCCGGTGGTCAGGGTGGGCTTCGCCGCGGACGAGATCGTACCGTCGTGGACCGCAGACACCCCGGAGGGCGGCTGGCTCCGGGTGGAGGTGCGCGGCTGGCACGAGGACGCGCCGTCCACCGACTGGTACGTGCTGGGCCACTGGGCCGCCGACGACGCCACCATCCGCCGCAGCTCGGTGCCGGGGCAGAGCGGCGACGACGCGCGGGTGATGGTCGACACGGTGTGCGTCGCGGCGACGACGGTCACCGGCTGGCAGGTCCGGGTCACCCTGTTCCGCCGGTGCGACGCCGCCGCCGGCCCGGTGCTGCGGACCGTCGGCGCGGTCGCCTCGACCAAGGCACCGACCGACCTGGCCGACCCGACCGACCTGGCCGACCTGGCCGATCTGGCCGACGTGGCGGCGGGCGCGGACTGCCTCGGGGCCCGGGGGCGGGTGCTCGACGTGCCCCGGTACGCGCAGCGGCTGCACGCCGGCGGGGAGACCCGCTGGGGCGGCGGCGGGGACTCCTGGTGCAGCCCCACCTGCGTCTCGATGGTGCTGGACTTCTGGGACGCCGGCCCCACCCCCGACCGGTACGCCTGGGTCGAGCCGCCCGGCCCCCGGCCGGTGGTGGTGCACGCCGCCCGGCACTGCTACGACCACGCGTACGCGGGGGCCGGGAACTGGGCCTTCAACACCGCGTACGCGGGCGGGCACGGGGTGGACGCCTTCGTCACCCGGCTGCGGGGCCTGGCCGAGGCGGAACGGTTCGTCGCCGCCGGCATCCCGCTGATCCTGTCGGCCGCGTTCACCGCCGGCCAGGTGCCGGGGCTGGACTACGACACCCGGGGCCACCTGATGGTGCTCGTCGGCTTCACCGCCGACGGTGACCCGGTGCTCAACGACCCGTACGCCCCGGACGACGAGGGGGTGCGCCGGACCGTGCCACGGGGACCGTTCGAGGCGGCCTGGCAGGCGGGCAGCGGCGGCATCGCGTACGTCGTCCGGCCGGGTTCGGTGCCGCTGCCCCCAGCGCCTGCCCAGGCCAACTGGTGACTCACCGGTCCAGCGGCCAGATCACCAGCCCACCGGACGGCCGCTTGCAGACCAACACGGACCCGGGTCGCGGCCGCCGGGGGCCGGCGCGGCTCCGGTGGCGGCGGCTCGGGCTCGTCGCCGTGCGGCAGTTCCCCCAGCTCGATCACGCGGTTCACCGGTTCCACCGCAGCACGAAACTGCCGTCAGTCCGGTGGCAGACGAGCAGCGCCCCACCGGCCCGGCAGTCCCCGACGACGCCCGGCAGGACGTCACGGACCCAGGCGTGTCCGGCCGCCAGGTCCAGCTCGGCGATGATCAACCGGCCATCCACGTCCGGCCGTACGCCGAGCATCGGGCCGTCCCGGCCGGCGCGCGGGACCACCTGCCACGTGCCGAGCTCGGCGGCGACCCGGCCGGTGGTCTCCTCCACCACCGCCAGCCTGGATTCGGTGGCCGTCGGCTGGGCGACCAGGAGCCGCCCGTCCGCCGCCGCCAGCGCCTGCCCCGACCGGGAATCGGCCCACCGGGTCGTGCCCGTGGCCGGGTCGAGCACCCACACCCCGCTGGCCTGCCGGTACGCGCAAAGCGACCGACCGCAGGACTCGGCGAAGTCGACCAGGGGCAGCGAGACGGTCCAGCGTGGTTCCAGCCGGTCCAGGTCGTAGCCGGTCACCGTGTCGTCGGCGGTTCCGATCACCAGCAGCAGGCCGGCGGCCACCACCGTGCGCCCTGGCGAGGGCGGCTCACCGAAACGCAGGTCGCGGGCGGTCACCCGGACACCGGAGGCGGCGTCGAGAACCTCCGTCCTGCCGGAGTCGTGCACCAGCACCACCCGCTCGACCCCGGCCGGCCCCAGGCTGAGGTGCAGCATGGCCGAGGTCGTCGGCACGGACCACAGTGTCTCTCCGGTGCGGACGTCCAGCCGGCGGGTCTCTTCGGCGCCGTCGCCGTCGCGGGTGTGCAGGAGCACGACATCGCCCGTCGGGAAGGCCACCCCGGGCTGGTGCCAGGCGAGCCGTCCGGTCGCGACGTCGAGGGCCATCGTCTCCCACCCGGCGTCGTTGTCGGTCCGGCCGGCCAGCAGCAGCCTCCCGTCCACCGCCCAGGCCAGCTCGCCGACGCCGTCGCCGGGCAGTGGGGTCCGCCACACTGTCCGCGCCCGATCCGCCGTCACCCGGTACGCGATCAGCCGACGGCCGACGCCGCGCTCCGGGTCGGGGGGTTCCACCACGTACACCCGGTCGTCGATGACGAACGCCACAGCGGTCGGACCGCCCGGCAGGGTGGCGGCGACCCGGCGGGGCGCGGGCGCCGCGCCGGCCAGGGTGACCAACGCCGCCAGCAGCACCGCGACGAACCGGTACGGACGGCCGACGGCCCGCGGTGGCCGGGCCGGCGGATCCGACGCGGCGTCGTCGCGGATCTCACCCAGGTCGATGACCGTCACGGCAACCCCTCTCCCCGCCGCTGCCGTATGCCGGCTCATGAGTCCATAGTGGGGAGACCGGCCGCCGGGGCGACGCCGGGCCGGCCGGTACGATGGCCCGTCGTGGCTGTGCCGGTGTTGAACCCCTCGCTGAACTCCTCGTCCGTCGCGGTCGAGCCCGTCGTGGCGGAGGTGCCGCGCCGGCCCCGGCGCCGGCCGACCCGCGCCGACGTGCTGGCCATCGGAGCCTATGTGTTGCTCGGCGTTCTCGTCTGCCTGAACTACTGGGGGGACGTGCAGCACCGGGTCTCGTCGCACCTGCCGACCGACCACAGTTGGTTCGAGTGGCTCTTCGCGCACGGCGCCCACTCGGTGCGGCACCTGGAGAACCCGCTGTTCACCGTCAGGCAGAACACCCCGGACGGGGTCAACATGATGGCGAACACCTCGCTGCTCGGGGTCACCCTGCCGCTGGCGCCGCTCACCCTGCTACTCGGCCCGCAGGTGGTGTACGCGCTCTACCTGGGCGCGGCCCTGTCCGCGACCGCGGCCACCTCGTACTGGATGCTCTCCCGGCACCTGGTGCGCTCCCGCGCGGCCGCGTTCGTCGGCGGCGCGTTCCTCGGCTTCGCCCCCGGCGTCGTGCACCACGCCAACGGGCAACCGAACTTCGCCTCCAACTTCCTGCTACCGCTGATCGTGGCGCGGGTGCTGCGGCTCGGCGAGCCGGGGCGCTGGCGGCGCAACGGGATCGCGCTGGGCCTGCTGGTGGCGTACCAGATCTTCATCAACGAGGAGATGCTGCTGCTCACCGCGCTGGCCTGCCTGGTCGTCGTGGTCGCGTACGCGGTGCAACGGCCGCGCGCGGCCCGCGAGCGGGCCGGCACGTTCCTCGCCGCGATCGGCGTGGGCGGTGGGCTGGCCCTGCTGCTGGCCGCGTACCCGGTCTGGTTCCAGTTCAACGGGCCGCAGTCCTACCGGGGCCTGCAGGGCGGGGTCTTCCACAGCTGGGGCGAGGACCTGATGGCCTTCGTCACGTTCGCCCGGGACACGGTGGCCGGGGACGAGGCGGTCGAGAAGACCATCGGGCTGACCGAACAGAACTCCTGGTTCGGCTGGCCGTTGGTGCTGGTCGCGCTGGTCGCCCTGGTGCTGCTGTGGCGCCGGTCGCTGCCGGCCCGGATCGTCGCCGTGCTAGTGGTGGTCTTCGCCGTCGCCGCGATCGGCCCGAAGGTGCGCTTCGACGGGGTGGAGACCGGCGTCGACGGCCCCTGGGCGTACGTGCCGGACGACCTGCCGCTGGTCGAGATGATGATGCCGACCCGGCTGACCCTGGTGGTGGCGGGCGCGTTGGGGGTGCTGCTCGCGCTGGCCTGGAACGCCCTGGCCGGGGGCGGTCGCCCAGCCGTTCCGGCCCCACGCTCCGGGGAAACCCCCGACCCGGTTCCCGCCGCCGGCTCGCGGCGCCGCTGGCTACGCGGCCTCGGGTACGCGGCGATCCTGGCCGCCCTGCTGCCACTGTGCCCGCGCCCGCTGCCGGCCCAGCGGATCGACCCGCCGCCGCACTTCATCACCGCGGGCGGTTGGCGGCCGTACGTGCCGGCCGGCCGGACCCTGGTGCCGGTGCCGATCCCGAGCAACGTGCACGGGCTGGCGACGCTGCGCTGGAGCGCGCTGACCGGGCAGGAGTTCCCGATCCCCGGCGGCTACTTCATCGGCCCGAACAGTAACGGCGAGGGCGTCTTCGGCGCGCCGAACCGGCCGACCAGCACGCTTGTCTACGCCACCATGGACGCCAACCAGGTCCCGACGATCACCGCGGAGCATCGCCGCCAGGCCGTCGAGGACCTGCGCTTCTGGCGGGCGTCGGTGGTGGTGCTCGGCGCCGGCCCGCGCGAGCCGGTGCTGCGCGAGCTGATGACCGCCCTGCTCGGCCCGCCACAGCGCGTCGACGACGTCTACCTCTGGAACGTCCGCGACCGGGTGTAAGTCAGGAGGGGCCCCTGTCAACCATTCCGTCGGCTGGTCAGGGCGCGGACGTCCCAGAGCCACACGTCCAGTTCCTGGCGGGCGGGGCCGACCAACTGCTCGACGGTCCGGCGCAGCGGCTCGGCGTTCGGCTGGTCCAGCGGCAGCACCACGACGGCGGCCTGCCAGTGCCGCAGTTCGTCGAGGAAACGGCGGCGCTGCCGATCGTCCAGTTCCGGCATACGCCCGGTGGCCGCGACCTCCGCCAGCAGTTCGCCGATGCCACTGGGCCGCCCGCCGAACCGGCCCGGGTCGCCGGTGACCCCGTTGCGCGGGGCCAGGAAATAGCCGCCGGGCATCCGGAAGGCCAGGTCGGTGCTGGCCGCCCAGCGCATCGGGTTGGTGTTGCCCATGCTGGGCAGGGGCACCGACACCAGGGTCTGGTCCGGGCCGACGTACTGCCGCCACCGGTCGGCGGTGATGAACTTCGGCACCGCCGGGCGGCTGGTGACCTGCAACGGCATCGGCGCGATCGGCAGCAGCGCGAACATCAGGCCGGCGGCGGTGAGGGTACGCACGGTCCGCCGCTCGGCGGTACGCAGCGACCAGGCCCGCTCGACCGCAAACGCCAGCAGCACTCCGACGACCACCGTGGTGATCAGCCCGAACCGGGTCGGCACCACCGCGTCGAGCAGCGGCAGCCGGACCAGCAGCTCCCACGGGCCGGTGACCAGCTCCCGGTCCCACCAGGTCACCCGCTCGCCGAGGGAGAGCACCGCGAAGAACAGCCCGGTCGCCGCGAGCGCCCGGACCAGCACCTCTCGGCGCAGCCAGACCACGATGCCGACGGCCAGCAGCGACAGGCTCCAGCCGAAGAAGGCATTCTCCTCCGAGTAGTTCGGGGCCAGGTTGACGTTGGCCCGCTCGTTGCCGCCCAGCGTGGTCGAGCCCTGGGCGAAGAACGCGGAGATGTCGTTGCCGTAGTCGCGGACCGTGTCGCTGAGCCCGTGGTACGCCATCGGCCCGGCGAACTGGACCCAGAGGGGGTACGCCAGCAGCGCGCCGGCGAGCACCGCGCAGACCACCAGTCCGGTCCCCAGCGGGCGCCACGCCGTCGCCCACCGGTGGCGCTGCTGGACGACCATCGCGAGCAGGAACACCCCGCAGGCGAGCGCGGTGAAGAGCAGGATCTCCTCGTTGATGAACGCCTGCGCGGTGACCAGCAGGGCGAGCAGCACGCCGTCCCGGACCGGGCGGGTGGAGCGGGTCAGCACCAGCACCCGCCAGACGATGAACGGCAGCAGGAACTGGGAGATGATGTTGGGGTGCCAGTTGGCGTGCGACAGCATCGCCGGCGAGAACCCACAGAACCAACCGCCGACGGCCGCGGCCAGCCGGTGCCGCACCACGTGCCGGGCGAGCATCCGGTACCAGGCGGCGGCGGTGCCGGCCAGGCCGAGCGTCACCAGCGTGACGAAGGACACCGCCGGTCCGAACAGGACGGTGATCGGTACCATCGGGATGCCGAGGGCCGGGGTGGCGGTGTTCGCCATCAGATTCACCCCGTCCCGATAGTTGAACCGGTCGGTGTAGAACGGGTACTCGCCGTGCAGCACGACGCGTACCGAGTGGGCGAGGAAGTACTGCACCTGCGCCGGGTCGCTGCTGTAGAGGGTGGCCACCCGGCCGTCCGGGTCGACCCAGATCCCGCTGGTGACCCAGAGCGCGGCGAGCAGGAACACGCCGTACACGGCGAGGTCGAGGCGGCGTGGCGCCCACCGCCAGCGTGGGGTTGACCGGCCCGGTCCGGCATCTGGCGATGCCTCCACAACGAGGGGTTTCGGCGTGACAACGGCGACACGGGGCTCGACAAGAGTCACAGTTGGCGGACTCTACCGGAGCCGGAAGACAGCCGTGAAACCCACCGGGTTCCACTGTGGAGACTAGTGAGGGCCGGCGCGTAGGGGCTGGTCGGACACCTCGTACCATGTGGCTTCCAATCACGACCGACGCGATCGGGGGCGTACAGGTGGCGACAGTCCGCCGACCCGGCACGACGGCCACCGCGCTGCTGGCCCTGCTGCTGGCCACGTCCGGGTGTGGGCCCGTCGCCGGAGGGCAGCAGCAGGCCGCCCTGCGAGCCGGCTACGACAGCCTGGACGGGCCGCTGACCGTCTGGCCGGCGCGCGGCAGCCTGTCCGGCGAGGCCGCCGCGATCGCCGGGATCAGCTCGGCCGTGCGCCAGTGGCGCTCGCCGGTCGACGACCGGGCGCACCTGCCGTCGTCCGGCGTCCTCTACGCCGGTCAGGTGGCCGGGGCGCCGCTGGCCCTGGTCGCCGCCGACGTACCCGGCGAGAGCGCCTCCTGGCTGCTGCAACTCGACCGCGACGGGGACCGGTGGCGGGTGACCCAGGCCACCGAGTACACCGACCCCGGCTATCTGGTCTACTCCGACGTGCTGCCGGTCCACCTCTCGGAGGGCCGCCGCTACTACACCTCGGCGCGGGTGGAGCGGCTGCTCGGCCCGGACGGCAAGGCGCTGGCCAGCACCGACGGTCTCACCGAGCCGATCGCCGTACCGGACTGCCGGGCGGTGGAACTGACCGCGACGCTGCGCCCCACCCGGTCGCTGCCGCGCGGCCGCGCCGCGAACCGCCTCCTCGACCTGGGTACGGCCACCGCCGCCCCCCGCTATCCCCTGGTTCGCGACGAGACCGGCTCCGGCAAGCGGGCCCTGGCCGGGCTGGACACCTGCGTCCTCGCCGCCGCCACGGGCCCGTTCGGCAGCGTCCCCCGCCGCGGCGAGGGGGCAGCGCCGGGCTCGGTCCCGGCGTCCTGGCCGATGGCCAATATCGCCGTCCGGTCGCTGGGCGAGGTGGCGCTGGGCGGTAGGCCGGGCGACCTGGAACAGCTCAGCTGGGAGAGCACCTCCGGCACCATGACCGCCGTGCTATACCGCCCGGCCGACGGCGCCGCGCCGATCGTCTCCGTGGCCGACCGGTCCAGCGAGCTGCAGGCGTACCGCCTGCCGGTGCCGGGGCAGCCGGTGGCGGTGCTGAGCTGGCGCGCCAACCGGAACGCCTCGTTCGCCGCTCCGCCGGGGACCTCGCGGCTGGCGGAACGGCCGGGGCTGGTGGTGGTGCCAGAGCCAGACCGCAGCCAGACGTTCAGCCTGGCTGGTACGGAGAAGACCTGGTACCGGTCGGTCGGCGGACGCTGACCTTCGCGCCAGGAACGGGCGGCCCTGCGTGTGTGGGCCGCCCGTTCGGGACGTTCGTCAGTTCTTGGCGGCGGCCTTGTCGGCGGGCGCCTCCACGGGCTCGGCGTCCAGGCCGGAGATCCAGCCGGTGACGTCGCGGGCCACGTCCTGGGCGGTCAGGCCGAGGTCGGCCAGGATCTGCGCGCGGGTGCCGTGCGGGTGCCAGTCGGCCGGCACGCCCAGGTCCTTCAGCGGCACCCGGACGTCGGCGTCCCGCATGGCCTGGGCGAGCGCGTCGCCGACGCCGCCGACCCGGACGCCGTCCTCGACGGTGACCACGAGGCGGTGCCCGGCGGCCAGCTCGACCAGCTCGGCCGAAACCGGGCGGACCCAGCGCGGGTCGACCACGGTGACGCCGTAGCCCTGCTCGGCGACCCGGGCAGCCACCTCCATGCCGAGGGCGGCGAAGGAGCCGACCGCGACCAGCAGCACGTCGGTACGCGCCGACTCGGCCAGCACGTCGACCGTGCCGACCCGGCGGACGGCCGGGAGATCGCCGGCGACGGTGCCGGTCGGAAAGCGGAGGATGGTGGGACCGTCCTCCACGGCGACCGCCTCGCGCAGCTCCTCGCGAAGGCTGGCCGAGTCGCGAGGCGCGGCGATCCGCAGGCCCGGCACCACGCCGAAGACCGACATGTCCCAGATGCCGTAGTGGCTCGGCCCGTCCGGGCCGGTGATGCCGGCCCGGTCCAGCACGAAGGTGACCGGCAGCTTGTGCATCGCCACGTCCAGCAGCACCTGGTCGAACGCCCGGTTGAGGAAGGTGGCGTAGACGGCCACCACCGGGTGCAGCCCGCCCATGGCGAGGCCGGCCGCCGAGGTGGCGGCGTGCTGCTCGGCGATGCCCACGTCGTATACCCGCTTGGGGTACTTGCTGGCCAGGGCGGCGATGCCGGTGGGCTCGGCCATGGCGGCGGTGATGCCGACCACGTCGGGACGCCCGTCGGCGATCTTGACCAGCTCGTCGGCGAATACGTGGGTCCACTTCACCGACGGCGCGGCGACCAGCTGACCGGTCTCGACGTCGAAGGCACCCGGGCCGTGCAGGCA
The DNA here is from genome assembly GCF_047921505.1 of Micromonospora sp. SL1-18. Lineage (NCBI taxonomy): Bacteria > Bacillati > Actinomycetota > Actinomycetes > Micromonosporales > Micromonosporaceae > Micromonospora > Micromonospora sp. SL1-18. The sequence continues at coordinate 79,021 of NZ_JBLROA010000010.1, forward strand.
GTCCGCCTCGTCCTCCTCGGCCGGGCGGTAGCCGGAACCCTTACGGGTGACCGCGTGCACGATCACCGGGCCGCCGAAGTTCTTCGCGGCGCGCAGCGCGGACTCGACCGCGGTCACGTCGTGGCCGTCGACCGGGCCGACGTACTTGATGCCGAGGTCCTCGAACATGGCCTGCGGGGCCACCGCGTCCTTGATGCCCTTCTTGACCGCGTGCAGCACCTCGTACATCGGCTTGCCCACGAAGGGGGTGTTGCCGAGGGTGTCCTTGACGGTGTCGAGCATCTTCTCGTAGCCCGGGTTGAGCCGCAGCGAGGAGAGGTGGTCGGCGAGGCCGCCGATGGTCGGCGAGTAGGACCGGCCGTTGTCGTTGACCACGATGACCAGGGGGTTGCCGGCGGTGGCGATGTTGTTCAGCGCCTCCCAGCACATGCCGCCGGTCAACGCGCCGTCACCGACCACGGCGACCACGTTGCGCCGCTCGGCGCGCAGCGCGTACGCCTTGGCCAGCCCGTCGGCGTAGGACAGGGCGGTGGAGGCGTGCGAGTTCTCAATCAGGTCGTGCTCGCTCTCCGCCTGGTTGGGGTAGCCGGAGAGGCCACCGCGCTGGCGGAGCCGGTCAAAGCCCTCCTGCCGGCCAGTGATGATCTTGTGTACGTAGGCCTGGTGGCCGGTGTCGAACAGGAGCCGGTCCCGCGGCGAGTCGAAGACCCGGTGCATCGCCAGGGTGAGCTCGACGACGCCCAGGTTGGGACCGATGTGCCCGCCGGTGCGGGAAACCTTGGCAATCAGGAAGTCACGGATCTCGGCGGCGAGGATGTCCAGTTGTTCGGCGGTCATCCGCTTCACGTCCTGCGGGCCACGGACGGTACCCAGCAGCCGACCGTGGTTGGCCGTGTCCTCTTCAACGCTCATGACCGAAGAGTCTATCGGCCGCCCACCGGCCCGCAGCCCGACCGTGGATCCCCGCACCCGACGACGCCGGTCACGGTTCAATCGGCAGCAGGAGGCCGACCAGCTCGACGTGCTGGGTCATCGGGAACAGGTCGAAGCCGCGCAGCGCGGCCAGCCGCCAGCCCAGCCCGGTGAAGGCGCGCACGTCCCGGGCGAAGGCGGCCGGGTCGCACGCCACGTACGTCACCGCGCGCGGGCCGGCGGCGGCGATGTCGCGTACCACCGGCGCGCCGGCGCCGGCGCGGGGCGGGTCGAGCACCACCAGGTCGACCGGCCCGGTGACCCGGCGGCGCCGCAGCGCGGTCTCCACCCGCGCCGCCACCACCTCCACCGCGGGCAGGTCGGCCAGGTTCTCCCGGGCCGCAGCCGCGCCCTGCTCGGCGGACTCGACCACGGTGATCCGGGCGTCGCCGACCCGGCCGGCCAGGGCGGCGGCGAAGAGGCCGGCGCCGCCGTACAGGTCCCAGGCCGTCTCGCCGGGCCGCGGGTCGAGCAGGTCGAGGACCGCGCCGACCAGGGTGTCCGCCGCGGCCGGGTGAACCTGCCAGAAGCCGGACGCGGGGAGCCGCCACTCCCGGCCGGCGGCCACCTCGCAGACCACGGCCGGGCCGCTGACCGGCGTGGAGGCGCCGGCGGCGAGGGCGGTGACGCTGACGTCCCCACCGGTCGAGGCGACCGTCTCCACCGCCTCGGCGTCCGGCCAGCGGGCCCCGCTGGGCGCCAGCACCGGCAGCTCCTGGATGGCCGGGTGGGCGATCAGGCAGCGGGCGATCGGCACCACCTCGTGCGAGCGGTGCTTGAGCAGTCCGGCCCGGCCCGCGCCGTCCACCGCGTAGCGGACCCGGGACCGCCAGCCCAGCGGCCCGCCGGGCAGCGCCGTCACCCGGAGGTCGAGCGCGTCGACCTGCCCGTCGGTGAGGCCGCCGAGCCGGGTGAGCTGCTCGCGCACCACGGCGGTCTTCCAGTCGAGCTGGGCCGCGGGGGCGACGTGCTGGAGATCGCAGCCGCCGCAGCGGCCCGGCTTCGCGTACGGGCAGGGCGGCTCGACCCGGTCCGGGGAGGCGGCGAGAACGTCCACCGCGTCGGCGCGGGCGAAGCCCCGGTGCAGCTCGGTCACCTCGGCCACCACCCGTTCCCCGGGCAGCGCGTGCCGGACGAAGACCACCTGGCCGTCCACCCGGGCCACGCAGTGCCCGCCCGGCGCGACCGCGTCCACGGTCAACTCGACCCGCTCGGCCTCCTCCAGCCCGCGGCGGGTGGCCGCCGTCACGGTCGCTCCCCGGCGGTCGGGCCGTTCCCAGCCGGCGGGGCGGTGGGCGGCAGGGTGCTGCGCGGGGCCACCCGCGGCCCGCGCTTCGGGCCGCGGCTGAGCGTGGCGTCCAACCGGTCCAGGTTCTTGTTGGCGGTCGAGGCGAGCTGCCAGGGCACGCTGGTCACCATCACGCCCGGTTCGAAGAGCAGCCGGGTCTTCAGCCGCAGCGCGCTCTGGTTGTGCAGCAGGTTCTCCCACCAGCGGCCCACCACGTACTCGGGGATGAAGACGGTGACCACGTCGCGGGGCGACTCACGGCGGACCGAGGCGACGAAGTTCAGGATCGGCCGGGTGATCTCCCGGTACGGAGAGTCGATCACGGTCAGCGGAACGGGCAACTCGCGCCGTTCCCAGTCCGCCTGCAGGTCCCGGGTGTCCTTCTCGTCGACGTTCACGGTCACCGCGGTCAGCGTGTCCGGCCGGGTGGCCCGGGCGTACGCGATGGCCCGCAGCGTCGGCTGGTGCAGCTTGCTGACCAGCACGATGGCGTGGTTGCGGGCGGGCAGCACGGCCCGGGCCTCGGTCGGTTCCAGCTCGGCGGCGACTCGGTCGTAGTGCCGGCGGATGGCCAGCATCAGCATGTAGATCACCGCCATCGCGGCGATCGCGATCCAGGCGCCGAGCAGGAACTTGGTGAGCAGCACGATGACCAGGACCGTGCCGGTCAGCACCATGCCGAAGGCGTTGATCGCCCGGGAGCGCACCATCCGGCGGCGCACCTCCGGGTCCCGCTCGTTGCGCAGGTGCCGGTTCCAGTGCCGGATCATGCCCGCCTGGGAGAGCGTGAACGAGACGAACACGCCGACGATGTAGAGCTGGATCAGCCGGGTCACCTCGGCCTGGAAGCCGATGATCAGCACCGCCGCGAAGACGGCGAGGAAGACGATGCCGTTGGAGAAGGCCAGCCGGTCGCCCCGGGTGTGCAGTTGCCGGGGCAGGTAGCGGTCCTGGGCCAGGATCGAACCGAGCACCGGGAAGCCGTTGAAGGCGGTGTTGGCGGCCAGGAAGAGGATCAGCGCGGTCATCCCGGCGACGATGTAGAGCAGCACCGACCCGTGGCCGAAGACCGCCTCGCCGAGCTGGGTGGTGACGGTCTTCTGCACGTACCCGGAGGGGCCGGAGACGATCTGGCTCGGGCTCTCGACGAACTGCAGGCCGGTCAGCCGGGCCAGCCAGACGATGCCGAACAGCATGCTCACCGCGATCAGGCCGAGCAGCAGCAGGGTGGTGGCCGCGTTGCGGCTCTTCGGCGCCCTGAACGCCGGCACCCCGTTGGAGATCGCCTCCACACCGGTGAGCGCGGCGCTGCCCGAGGAGAAGGTCCGCAGCAGCAGGAAGACCAGCGCGAACCCGGTCACGCTGTGCTCCGCCTGGATCTGCAGGCCGGCGCTGGGCGCGCGCAGCTCGTGGCCGAGGATGAAGACCCGGATCAGGCCGGTGAGCAGCATGGCGCCGATCACGATCACGAACCCGTAGGTCGGGATGGCGAACGCCGTGCCGGACTCGCGCAGACCGCGCAGGTTCATCGCGGTGAGCAGGGTCACCGCGACGACCGCGATCAGCACCTTGTGGGCGGCCACGAACGGGAGCACGGAGCCGAGGTTGGCCACCCCGGAGGAGATCGAGACCGCGACGGTGAGCACGTAGTCGACCAGCAGCGCGCTGGCCACCGCCAGCCCGGCGGGCGGGCCCAGGTTGACCGTCGCCACCTCGTAGTCGCCGCCGCCCGAGGGGTACGCGTGCACGTTCTGCCGGTAGCTCGCCACCACGGTGAGCATCACCACCACGACCGCGAGCGCGATCCACGGCGAGAAGACGTACGCCGACGCGCCCGCGATGGAGAGCGTCAGGAGGATCTCGTCCGGCGCGTACGCGACGCTGGACAGCGCGTCGGAGGCGAAGACCGGCAGCGCGATCCGCTTCGGTAGGAGGGTGTGCTGAAGACGGTCGGACCGGAACGGTCGACCGACGAGGAGTCGCTTCACCAGCGAGGTGGGTCTGGCCACAACCGCCAAGAGTACGACCACCGGACGTGGGCGGCACGGGTGCCTGATCACCGGTACGCAGACCCGCGCGGTACGGTCGATCGTCATCTGCGGCGCGGACGTGGCAGGCTCGCAGTCGACGGGCTCACCGGGGCGCACCGTGGGAGGAGTGGACGCCGTGCATGTCGTGATCATGGGCTGTGGCCGGGTCGGGTCGACCCTCGCCCACAGCCTGGAGTCCCGGGGCCACTCGGTGGCGGTGATCGACCAGGACGCCGACGCGTTCCGCCGCCTCGGGCCGGACTTCGGTGGCATCACCGTCACCGGCGCGGGTTTCGACGGCGAGGTGCTGCGTGAGGCCGGCATCGAGCGGGCGGACGCCTTCGCGGCGGTCTCCAGCGGCGACAACTCCAACATCATCTCGGCCCGGCTGGCGCGGGAGACGTTCGGCGTCTCCCGGGTGGCCGCCCGCATCTACGACCCGCGCCGGGCGCAGGTCTACGAGCGCCTGGGCATCCCCACCGTGGCCACCGTCCGGTGGACGGCCGACCGGATGCTGCGGCACCTGGTGCCCGAGGGCACCGTCGAGATCTTCCGGGACGTGACCAGCACCGTGTCGATCATCGAGGTGCCGGTGCACAAGGACTGGATCGGCCAGCCGCTGCGGCAGCTGGAGGAGTACGCGGGCTCCCGGGTGGCCTACCTGACCCGGTTCGGGATCGGCACCCTGCCCACCGCCTCCACGGTGGTGCAGGAGGGCGACCAGGTCTTCATGGTGGTGACCGACGACATCATCGGGTCGGTCACCTCGCTGGCGGCAGCGCCGCCGGAAGGGGGGCAGTGAGCCATGCGCGTCGCCATCGCCGGCGCCGGCAACGTGGGCCGGTCCATCGCCCAGGAGCTGATCGAGAACGGGCACCAGGTGATGCTGATCGAGCGGCAGCCGAAGATGCTCCGCCCCGACCGGGTGCCGGCGGCCGAGTGGGTGCTCGCCGACGCGTGCGAGCTGGCCAGCCTGGAGGAGGCCAACGTCGCCGGCTGCGACGTGGTGGTGGCCGCCACCGGCGACGACAAGGTCAACCTGGTGGTGTCGCTGCTGGCCAAGACCGAGTTCGCGGTGCCCCGCGTGGTGGCCCGGGTCAACCGGGCGGAGAACGAGTGGCTGTTCACCGAGCAGTGGGGCGTCGACGTCTCGGTGAGCAAGCCGCGGGTGATGGCCGCCCTCGTCGAGGAGGCGGTCACGGTCGGTGACCTGGTCCGGCTGATGACCTTCCGGCAGGGCGAGGCGAACCTCGTCGAGATCACCCTGCCGCCCAGCGCGCCGTACGTGGGCCAGCCGATACACGCGGTGCCGATCCCCCGGGACGCGGCGCTGGTGGCGATCCTGCGCGGCAAGCGGGTGCTGGTGCCCAGCCCGGACGACCCGATCGAGGCCGGCGACGAGCTGATCTTCGTGTGCACCGACGTCGTGGAGGACGAGGTCCGCGCGGTGATCCTCGGGCCGGCCAGCGGCGAGCACGAGCGCGGCTGAGCCGGGCGGCCCGCCCGCCGGCCCCGGTGCGGCCGGGGCTCAGGCTCCTGCGTGCGGCCGGGGCTCAGCCCCCCGACGTGCGGCCGGGGCTCAGGCCCCCGGCAACGGCTGCGGCGCGGTCTCCCGGGTCACCCGACGCACCGCCCAGACGGTGATCAGCAGCAGCAGCGCGTACGGCGGGTAGCCCAGGGCGAGCCGGGCCACGCCCAGCGCGGTGTCCTGGTGGGCCAGGTAGAGCCCGGCCTGGACGCCCACCTTGGCCAGCCAGACCACGCCCCAGAGCACGGTGAGCTGGGTGAAGGTGCGCACCAGCCGGGGATCGTCCCGCCACTCCGACCGGCCCTTGGCGACCAGCACCGACCAGATCCAGCCGACCAGCGGCTGCTTCACCGCGGCCGACAACAGCAGGGCCAGGCCGTAGCCGATGCCGTAGAGGATGCCCGGGAGGTAGAAGTCCCGCTCGTTGCCGGTACGCCAGGCGATGGCGGCGCCGATGGCGATGCCGAACAGGCCGTTGACCGCGTGTCGGACCGGCCGGCGCTGGGCCAGCCGCAGCCCGGCGATCAGCAGCGCCACGGCCACCGAGGCGATCACGGCGGGGCGCAGTTCGCCCACCACGTTGGCGATCACGAAGACCACCACGGGGATGCTCGACTCGACCAGGCCCCGCCAGCCGCCGAGCTGGTCGGCCATCTGCTCGGCGAGGCTGGGCAGTGGCTGCTCGTCCTCCGGCCCGAGTTCCGGCCCGGTGGTCGGTTGCTGTCCGGTCGTCACTTCGGCGACTCCAGCTCGTAGTACGGGTTGTAGATGACCTTGCGGTCGTCCCGGACGGCCACCCGGCCGCGGGCGGTGAGGTGCCGGCCCGGTTCGATGCCGGCGATGTGCCGCCGGCCCAACCAGACCAGGGTGACCACGTCGCTGCCGTCGTAGAGGTCGGCTTCCAGCGTGGGCAGGTTGGTCCGGGGCGTGTAGACCACCGTGCGCAGCCGCCCGGCGACCGAGACCACCTGACCCCTCGTGCACTGCCGGGCCGGCATGCCGCCGGACTCGGCGCTCTCCCGGCGCAGCTCCTGCGCCTCGATCTCAGCCTCGCTCGCGGTGAGCCGATGCAGGAGGCGCCGCAGCGACAGCCGGCTCTCGTCGGTCGTCATGACCTCCGCGTCACCCTCTCCACGCTCGCCGGCCCGCGCCGGCACTGGCCCGGCCCGGCAGATGCCGGAACGGTCCCGCCAGCGTACGCCGAACCAACCGGCTCGCGGAGCCGACGTCGGGGGCGGGATCGCTCACCCGCGTACCGGGGCGGCCGCCGACGCACGACGGGCCCGGTACCGCCGGCGGGAGCCGACGGGCCCGGGCCCGGCAGGGTACGACTCAGGCCTCGCGCTGCCCTGGCGCCGGCTGCTGCCCGGCGGCCTCCTGCTCGGCGGCCTGCTGCTCGGCCACCTCGCGGGGCAGCCGCAGCGGCAGCGGCTCACGGACCGGCTTGGCCTCCTGACCCCGGTCGACCACCAGTCCGCTGAGGCACCGTGCCAGCGGGCCGGCCGAGACCGGGTCGGTGGCGGCCTTGCCCTGGTAGACCCCGCGCACCATCCAGCGCGGCCCGTCGATGCCGACGAAGCGCAGGTCGGTCAGGCCGTCCGGGGTGCGGACCCGGGCGCGCAGCTCGGTGCCGTACTCCCCCTCGGCCTCCTGGGCGGCGGCGCCGTCGTTGAACAGCGACTGCCGGATCTCCTCGCGCACCTCGTCCCAGATGCCCTCCGAGCGGGGCGCCGCGAAGACGCCGAGCTGCAGGGCGTTCTCCCCGTGCACCAGCACGACCTGCTGGATCACGCCCTGCGGGTCGGCCTGCACCCGCACCTCGACCTCGGGCACCGCCGGGATCTGGAGGCTGCCCAGGTCGAGCCGCGGCTCGTCGGGCGCCTCGGCGACGTCGTACGGGCCGCGGTCCGGCGCCGACGGGGTCGGATCCCCGGTGTCCTCGGTGTCGAGGACCTCGGTGGCCCGCTCGTCACGCGCGTCCTGTGCCGCGCCGGCCCGCTTTCGGGAGAAGATCACTTCGCCCACCCTCCGCTGTTCACACTCACCCTGCCACCTCTTCCGTCTGCCCGCCCGCCGGGGCCGGGATCAGCCTGGCGTGCCCGCCGGTCGACCCGTGCCCGCCCGTACCGCGCCGGGACGCGGACAGCTCGGCCACCGGCCGGAAATCCGCCCGCGCGACCCGCTGGATGACGAGCTGGGCGATCCGGTCGCCCCGGCTGATCTTCGCCGGCGTCTCCCGATCATGATTGATCAGGTTGACCAGAATCTCACCCCGGTAGCCGGCGTCGACCGTACCGGGCGCGTTGAGCACCGTCACGCCGAGCCTGGCCGCCAGCCCCGATCGGGGATGCACCAGCCCGACGTACCCCTGCGGCAGCGCGATGGCCACGCCGGTCGGCACCAGGGCCCGCCCGCCGGGCGGCAGCTCCACGTCCGCGGCGGCCACCAGGTCCGCGCCGGCATCACCGGGATGGGCGTACGCCGGCAGCGGCAGCTCCGGGTCGAGCTGCCGTACGGGCACGGGCACGACGTCTGTCACGGTCTTCCTCTTCCGTCCGGTCCTGCGGGGGTGACCCTGCCATCCTGCCGGTTGGCCGGCCCGTCGTGCGCCGTACCCTCGGACTGTGAGCCTGTCGTCGTCCTCGTCCGCCCCGGCTTCGCCGGCGGCGGTCCCGTCGGCGTACGCGGAGCGGCTGCGGCTGCCCTGGTGGGCCTGGCCGGCTGGGCTCGCCTGCGCCGGGCTGCTCGCCGCCGAGCTCTGGATGGGCGCGCCGGGGCTGCGGTCCTGGCTGCCGTTCGCGGTGCTGATCCCGGCGGCGGTGGCCGTGCTGGCCTGGCTGGGCCGGATCCGGGTGGCGGTCACCGAGGGAGAGCTGCGGGTGGACGACGCAAACCTGCCGGTGCGCTACGTCGCCGACGTCGTCCCGCTGGACGCCGCCGGCCGGCGCGAGGTGCTCGGCGTCGGGTCCGACCCGCTCGCCTTCGTGGTACAGCGCCCGTGGATCGGCGGCGCGGTGCAGGTGGTCCTCGACGACCCGGCCGACCCGACCCCCTTCTGGGTGGTGAGCACGCGGCGCCCGGTGGAGCTGGCCACGGCGATCCTCGCCGCCCGCGACGCCGGCTGACCCGGGTCAGGGCGGGGCGGGGGGCAGCGCCGCCCGGACCCGGCGGCGCAGATCCTTGCGGACCTGGTCGGCGAGGTTCCGGGTGGCCCGGCGGTTGAGGTAGCCGGCGACGGCGGCCCCGGTCAGGAACGGCCCGAGGGTGGTCAGGTTCCGGCCGAAGCGGCGCAGCAGACGCTCCCGCAGCTCCCGACGGGCGGCGGTGCCGAGCACGGCAGTCACCCCGACCCCCGGCAGCATCGGGTTGATTCCGCGCTGGCCGGCCCAGGACTGCACCAGGGCCACGGCGCGCTCGGTGCCGCGGTTGGGCAGCGGCACCCGGTGGACCTCGTGCAGCTCGCCGATCAGCTTGAGCTCGATCGCGACCACGGCGATCGTCTCGGCGGCCAGCAGCACGGGTGCGGAGAGCAGCGTCGGGGCGACCGTCCACTCGACCGCGGCGACCCCGCCGCCGGCCGCGCCGACCCCGGCGGTGGCCCGGGCGGCGTTGCGGACCAGCCGCTCGGCCAGCTCGTCGTCGCTCAGGCCGGGGAAGTGCCGGCGGAGGGTGGCCAGGTCACGGACCGGTACGTGCGGGGCGACCTCGGCGACCGTCTCGGTCATCCAGCGGAGCGCGGCCTTCGGCTTGAACAGGTCGGCGAGGCCACGGGCCCGGGCCTGGCCGACCACCCGGGCGAGCAGCTGCCGGCGGCGGGCGGGGGCGAGGTCGTCGGCGGTCAACGCCGCGACGGTCGCGCCGAGCTGGTCCGCGTCACCGTCCGGTGTGACCGCAGCGGGCCGCTCGGCGTCGGCGCCTTCGGTCGGTCGCTCGGCGCCCGGTCCACCGTCCCGCTCGCTCACGCTGCCGCCTCGCTCCGCTCCCCGGCGGCGCGAGGCGCCACGCTACTGAGCCAAATGGTTCGCTCGCTCCGCTCCCTCACGCGTCCGCCCTCCCGTGCTCACGCGGCGCGGCAGCCGCCCGTACGAGTCAAGCAGCTCCTCGCCATGCGCGCACGGCGACTCGAACAGCGGCGGCCCCGTCAGAGAGGCCGCCGCCGGTGACACCTGCCGGGGTCAGGCGCATTCGCGGCAGATCAGCTCGCCGTTGCGATGGACCGCCAGTTGGCTGCGGTGGTGGACCAAGAAGCAGCGGGCGCACCGGAACTCGTCCTGCTGCATCGGTAGCACCTTGACCGTGAGCTCCTCGTCGGCCAGGTCGGCGCCGGGCAGCTCGAAGCTCTCGGCCACCTCGGCCTCGTCGACGTCCACGGCGCCCGACTGTGAGTCGACCCGCCGGGCCTTGAGCTCTTCCAGGCTGTCCTCGCCGAGGTCGACCTCGTCGCGACGCGGGGCGTCGTAGTCGGTGGCCATCGGTTTCACTCTCCCATATCGATATGGTCGCTGCCGGTTGTAACGCCGGAGGACGTACTTCGGTTCCACTGGCCGGCCACCATTTCTGTCGGTCACCCGACGCGACGACCGGTGGGCCGAGTCCCGCCAGAGAGGAACCCCCAGCGAGCGCGGAACCTTACCCCCCCTTTGGGCGAGGCATGTATACCGCCCTCGTGGCAGAGATGTACGCCCCTGCGCCCGAAGTTGTTCCCAATGTGACTCAGGCGACACGAAGATAGGGGTAGTAGTACCCGTTCCTCCGGTGGCGCGCCGGCATGTCGGACTGTTTCCACGCGACGGCCGGACAACCGTTAACCTCAGCGGCGTATTCGACGGCCGGCGGGCGGTCCGACCGCCAGCGGCCGCCGTCACCCAACCATCGTGCGGGGAGCGCCCAGATGAGTTTTGCGCGAGTGCGGGCACTCGTTGTCGTCGGTCTGCTGGCGGTCCTCGCCCTGGTCTTCGTCGTCGTCGCGATCGTGCGCGACAGCCAGGGCTCGGCGGGCACGGCAAAGGACTGCCCCAAGGGTTGGCCCCTGGCCGACGTCGCCCTGCACGAGCCCAAAGACGTCAAGATCAATGTCCTCAACGCCACCGACGAGGTCGGCAGGGCGGGCAGCGTCGCCGACGACTTCCGCAACCGCAAGTTCCAGGTGAAGAAGGTGGCCAACGCGGCGAAGGGTGTCGACCGCGTCGCGGTGCTGCGCTACGGCCCCAAGGGCGTCGGCTCCGCGCACCTGCTGCGCGCCTACTTCCTCAACAACGCCGATACGCAGTTCGACATCAATCGCAAGGACGACACGGTCGACGTGGTCCTCGGCAACGCCTTCCAGCAGCTCGCCACCACCACCGAGGTCAACCAGTCCCTCGGTGACCTCGGCTCCCCGGAGGCCCCGCCCGGCACCTGCCCGGCTCCAGCGGGCAAGTAACCCTGGCCTCAGGGGCCGCCGGAGGCATCCAGGGCCGCGAGCCGGGTGTGCAGGGGCTCGAAGAGCGCCGGCGGCGCGGCGATCACCAGGTCCGGCCCGGCCGGCCGCCCCGCCAGCCCGGTCACCAGCAGCCCGGCCTCGCGCGCGACCAGCCCGCCGGCGGCCATGTCCCAGGCGGCCAACCCCTTCTCGTAGTAGGCGTCCAGCCGCCCCTCGGCGGCCAGGCAGAGGTCCAGCGCCGCGGCACCCAGCCGGCGGATGTCCCGGACGTGCGGGATCAGCTTCGCGACCACCCGGGCCTGGTGGGCCCGGCGGTCGGCGTCGTAGCCGAAGCCGGTGGCGACCAGCGCCTGCCCGAGGTCGGTCTCGGTGGAGCAGCGCAGCCGTTGCCCGTCCCGCCAGGCACCGCCGCCCGCGGTCGCCGTCCACTCCTCGCCGGTGGCGACGTTGCGCACCACCCCGGCCACCACCTCGCCGGCCACCTCCGCGGCCAGGGAGACCGCGCAGTACGGCAGCCCGTAGAGGTAGTTGACCGTGCCATCGATCGGGTCGACGATCCAGCGCACCCCGCCGTCGGCGGCCGGGCCGGTCTCCCCCGCGCCGTACTCCTCGCCCAGCACCGCGTCGCCCGGCCGGAGCGTACGCAGGGCGTCCAGCACCTGCCGCTCGACGGCCCGGTCCGCGGCGGTGACCACGTCGGTGACCGTGCTCTTGGTGGCGGCCACCGAGACCCCCTCGGCCCGCATCCGGTGCGCGGTGCCGGCCGCGTCCCGGGCCACCGTGACGGCGATCTCCAGCAGCTCCCGCGACGTGGGTGCCGAGCGGATCATGTTCGTCCCCTTCCCGCACGATCGGGTTGTCCGGATCGCCCGCGGGTATCATCCTTACAAAGTCCACATCTGCGCCGAATCGGCGGCCCACACCGCCGGTCCGCCGTGCGGCGCCGAATGATCGCCGCAGACGGCGTTACAATTCAGCCTGCCCACGCGCCACGGACCGCCACCGACCGGCCGGTCCGGGACACGGGGGCCCTCAACGACATCGTCCGGCACGGCGTGCTGCGCCGGACGAACCGGCCGTGCTCGCTCTTCGCCTCCGGAAGGTCTTCGTGACAGATCCCCGCCAGACCGGCGCCGACGTTCGCTCGCTCACCGACACCCTGATCGCCCACGCGCAGAGCGCCGGCGGCCAGCTCACGTCGGCCCAGCTCGCGCGCACCGTCGAGTCCGCTGAGGTGACCCCGGCCCAGGCCAAGAAGATCCTGCGTGCGCTCTCCGAGGCCGGGGTGACGGTGGTCGTGGACGGCTCCGCCAGCACCCGCCGCCGGGTAGCCGCCGCCCGGTCCGCCACCCCCGCCTCCCGGGCCACCACCGCCAAGACCACCAAGAAGGCCGCCGCGCCGGCCCCGAAGCAGGCGCCGGCCGCTGAGGAGGCCCCGGCTCCCGCCCCGCGTAAGGCGACCGCGCGCAAGGCCGCCGGCACCACCGCGGAGGTGGCCGCCAAGGCCGCCGCCCCGGCGAAGGCCACCAAGGCGACCCGGGCCACCAAGGCGACCGTGGCGGCGAAGACCGCCGGGGCGAAGCCGGCGAAGGCCGCCGCGAAGGGCGAGGGCCCCGAGGGCGACATCGACCCGGAGGAGCTGGCCGCCGAGATCGAGGACGTGGTGGTCGACGAGCCGGCCGAGCTGACCCAGGCCGCCGAGGCCGACGCGGCCAGCTCCGCCAGCGACAACGACTTCGAGTGGGACGACGAGGAGTCCGAGGCGCTCAAGCAGGCGCGACGCGACGCGGAGCTGACCGCCTCCGCCGACTCCGTCCGGGCCTACCTCAAGCAGATCGGCAAGGTGCCGCTGCTCAACGCGGAGCAGGAGGTCGAGCTCGCCAAGCGGATCGAGGCCGGCCTCTACGCCGCCGAGCAGCTGCGCGCCGCCGACGAGGGCGAGGAGAAGCTCAACCGGGACATGCAGCGCGACCTGCTCTGGATCTCCCGGGACGGCGAGCGGGCCAAGAACCACCTGCTGGAGGCCAACCTGCGGCTGGTCGTCTCGCTGGCCAAGCGCTACACCGGTCGTGGGATGGCCTTCCTCGACCTGATCCAGGAGGGCAACCTCGGCCTGATCCGCGCGGTCGAGAAGTTCGACTACACCAAGGGCTACAAGTTCTCCACCTACGCCACCTGGTGGATCCGCCAGGCCATCACCCGAGCCATGGCCGACCAGGCCCGCACCATCCGCATCCCGGTGCACATGGTCGAGGTGATCAACAAGCTCGGCCGGATCCAGCGTGAGCTGCTCCAGGACCTGGGTCGCGAGCCCACGCCGGAGGAGTTGGCCAAGGAGATGGACATCACACCCGAGAAGGTGCTGGAGATCCAGCAGTACGCCCGGGAGCCCATCTCGCTCGACCAGACCATCGGCGACGAGGGTGACAGCCAGCTCGGTGACTTCATCGAGGACTCGGAGGCCGTGGTCGCGGTCGACGCCGTCTCGTTCTCGCTGCTCCAGGACCAGCTTCAGCAGGTCCTCCAGACGCTCTCCGAGCGCGAGGCGGGCGTCGTACGCCTCCGCTTCGGCCTCACCGACGGCCAGCCCCGTACCCTAGACGAGATCGGCCAGGTGTACGGCGTGACCCGGGAGCGCATCCGGCAGATCGAGTCCAAGACCATGTCGAAGTTGCGGCACCCCTCGCGTTCCCAGGTGCTCCGCGACTACCTGGACTGACCGGCGCACGTCAACCAGTCGTGTCGGTTTGATCACCAGCCGTGGAACACTCTATGGTGATCCGTCGGTTGCCTGTTTGTGATCGTTGGCGTGGCACCCTTGATGCACGGCACACTGTCCTTCACGCCAGGTGTGACCCCGGTCCCCCGCGGGCACACAGGGAAGACAGGGCCCGAGATGGGTGTTGCACGATAGGTGAGCAACCGAAGAGAGTGTTCATCGGTGACGACCAGAGGAGGAAGGCGATGACCCCGACCCTCACGCCGCCGCCCGAGACGGTGAGCCCCCCGGCCGCCGATGAACGGTGCGACCGCTGCAATGCTGCCGGCAAGCTCCGGATCACTCTGGCGGGTGGGAGCGAGCTGGTGTTCTGTGGGCACCACGCGAACAAGTACGCGGAGGATCTCGTCAAGATCACCGTACGGTACGCGACGGACCCCGAGTTCACGTGGCGCGGCGCCGACCTGATGGCGAACTGACTCCACAACCGCACAACCACGACATAGCCGACCGGAGGCCCCCGAGGGTGCCTCCGGTCGGCTTTTCGCGTCCGTTCCTGGCTCGCAGGCCTGTCGCACGAGGTGTTAAAAGGGGGCCCCTCCGCTACCCGAGGCGTTAATAGGGGGCCCCTCCTTACGTCAGGGTCTGGACGGTGGCGATGCGCTCCTCGAGCTGCTCGATGGTGGCCTGGGCGCTCGGCGGGCCGCCGCAGATTCGGCGCAGCTCGGCGTGGATCTTGCCGTGCGGCTGCCCGGTGCGGTGGTGGCGGGCAGCCACCAGCGCGTTCAGCTGGCGCCGGAGCGCCACCCGCCGCTGGGCGGCACTCATCGGCAGCGGCGCGGGTGCCAGAGCCTCAGCGGCCGGTTCGGCGGCTCGCTGGGCGGCCTTGCGCCGCTGCGCGGCCAACTGATCGGCCTGCCGCTTGCTCAACAGCATCGCGACCTGGTCGGCGGTGAGCAGCCCGGGGAGACCGAGATATTCCTCCTCCTCGGGGGTGCCGGCCTGGGCGGCGGTGCCGAACGACGCCCCGTCGAAGATCACCTGGTCCAGCTCGGCGGTCGCGGAGAGCGCGGCGAACCGCTTCTCCAGCTCGCCGCTGGCCTGGTCGTCGCGCTGGGCGCGCTCCAGCAGGTCGTCGTCGAAGCCGTCGGACTCCTTCGGCTTGCCGAGCACGTGGTCCCGCTCGGCCTCCATCTCGCTGGCCAACCCGAGCAGGTGCGGCACGCTGGGCAGGAAGACCGAGGCGGTCTCCCCGGACCGTCGGGCCCGGACGAACCGGCCGATCGCCTGCGCGAAGTAGAGCGGGGTGCTGGCGCTGGTCGCGTAGACGCCAACCGCCAGGCGGGGGATGTCCACGCCTTCGGAGACCATCCGCACCGCGACCAGCCAACGCTGCTCGGACGCCGCGAACGTCGCGATCCGCGCGGAGGCGCCCTGATCGTCGGAGAGCACCACCGCCGCCTTCTCTCCGGTCACCTGCTCCAGCAGCTTCGCGTACAAGCGGGCGGTCTGCTGGTCGGTGGCGATGACCAGGCCGCCGGCGTCGGGCATGCCCGCCTCGCGCAGCACGGTCAGCCGGGCGTCGGCGGCCCGCAGCACCTGCGGCATCCAGTCGCCGGCCGGGTCCAGGGCGGTACGCCAGGCCTGCGCGATCAGGTCCTGGGTCATCGGCTCGCCCAGCCGCGCCGCCAGTTCCTCCCCCGCGTTGGTGCGCCACCGGGTCTCCCCCGAGTACGCCAGGAAGAGCACCGGCCGGACCACGCCGTCGCGCAGGGCGTCGGAGTATCCGTAGACGGAGTCGGCGCGGGAGCGCAGTAACCCGTCCCCGCCCCGCTCGTAGCTGACGAACGGGATCGGGTTGTCGTCGGAGCGGAACGGCGTCCCGGTGAGCATCAGCCGGCGTACCGCGGGCTCGAAGGCCGCCTTGATGCCGTCGCCCCAGGTACGCGAGTCGCCGGCATGGTGGATCTCGTCCAGGATGACCAGCGTGCGCCGGGTCATGGTGCGCCGCCGGTGCACCTGCGGTGCCATGCCGACCTGGGCGTACGTGACCACGGCGCCGTGGAAGTCGGCGGACGAGTGCAGGTCGGCGTTGCGGAAGGCGGCGTCGAGCTGGATGCCGACCCGGGCGGCGGACTGCGCCCACTGGGTCTTCAGGTGCTCGGTCGGGGCGATCACGGTGACGGCCTCGACGGTGCCGTCGTTCAGCAGCTCGGCGGCAATCCGCAGGGCGAAGGTGGTCTTGCCGGCGCCGGGCGTGGCGACCGCGGTGAAGTCCTCGCTACGGCGACGTAGGTAGTCCACCATCGCCTTGCGTTGCCAGGCACGCAGAGGCGGGAACGTGTCGATCGCCGGCAACCGGGGTGCCACCCGTAGCTCCTCTCCGACCGCACGACGGCGGGCCACGGCCGAGGGCCACGGGTGCCACCGCCCATGAAAACGCCTCCGCGCAGAACGTGCCGCGAAGGCCGACTCAGCATAACCAGCGGGGCCGCTTCTCCCCACTCGACGCCACGCTGGTCACATCCGCCCACCCCACCCGTGGCCCGCACCGGGGCCGGCTCAGCCCCGTGGGCCCCGGGTTCCGGTGCGGGGCGGGCGCAGGGTGGCGACCGGGGCGGACCAGCGCCGCCCCAGTGAGACCAGCCGCAGCACGATGACGAGGGCGACCGCGAGGATCAGCCCGACCGGGTGCGCCTGTCCGTACGCCGACAGCACCGCCACCAGGATCGATCCGGCGAGCGCGGCGAGTGCGTAGATCTCCCGGCGCAGCACCACCGGGATCTCCCCGGTGAGCAGGTCCCGGCCCAGGCCGCCGCCGATCGCGGTGAGCATGCCGATCATGCAGGCGCCGACCGGCGGGACGTGGGCGTCGAGGGCCTTGAGCGTGCCGGTGACGGTGAACAGGCCGAGACCGGCCGCGTCGAGCACCAGCACGGTGGTGCGCAGCCGGGCGAGCTGCGGGTGCAGCCAGAAGACGGCGGCGGCGATCGCCGCCGCGGTGACCGCGTACCGCCAGTCGGCGAAGGCCAGCGGCGGGACCTCGTCGATGACCAGATCGCGGAAGATCCCGCCGCCGAGCGCGGCGACGACGCCGACGAAGGCCACCCCGAAGAGATCGAGCCGTTTGGCCACCGCCGCGGAGGCGCCGGAGGCGGCGAAGACCGCGACACCGGTGAGGTCGGCGACGAGCAGGACGGTGGAGGTGGTCACCGGCGAAGGGTACGTGGGCGGGCGGTGGGCCGCCCGCGGTCACTCGCCCCAGGAGTCGTAGATCTCCTTGCACTTCGGGCAGACCGGCGAACCCGGCTTGGCGGCCTTGGTCACCGGGAAGGTCTCGCCACAGAGCGCGACGACGTACGTGCCCATGACCGCACTCTCGGCGATCTTTTCCTTACGGACGTAGTGGAACATCTCGGGACCGGTGTCGGCGTCCTTCACCTCGGGACGCTCAAGAACCTGTGTGCTCACGTTTACACCTCCAACTTTCCAGTTTTACAGGTCCCCCGGGGCCGGTCCACCGCAGACCGGCCCGTAGGTGGCCCGTACCGTAACGGAAGTGACCAACTTTCACATCGGTTTCGGTGCCGAAGTGGCCGGCGCCCTGCGTGACCGTCGTCCCGTCGTCGCCCTGGAAAGCACCATCGTCTCGCACGGCCTCCCCCGGCCGGACAATCTGCTGGTCGCCCGGCAGATCGAGCAGGCGGTCCGGGACGCGGGCGCGGTTCCGGCCACCATCGGGATGGTCGCCGGCGAGCTGATCGTGGGCCTGGACGACGCGCAGCTGACCCGGCTCGCCACGGTCGACGGCGTGAGCAAGCTCTCCGTACGCGATCTCGCGGTGGCGGCGGCGACCGGCGCGGACGGTGCCACCACGGTGGCCGCCACCAGCGCGGTGGCCGCGGCGGCCGGGATCGGCGTCTTCGCCACGGGCGGCCTCGGCGGGGTGCACCGGGAGGCGGCGCAGACCTTCGACGAGTCGGCCGACCTGGTCACCCTGGCCCGGACGCCGATCGCGGTGGTCTGCGCCGGGGTGAAATCGATCCTCGACGTGGGCGCCACCCTGGAGCGGCTGGAGACGCTGGGCGTGAGCGTGGTCGGCTACCGGACCCGCCGCTTCCCCGGCTTCTACCTGGCCGACGCCGGCTTCGACCTGGACTGGTCGGTAAACTCACCGGAGCAGGTGGCCGGCGTACTCCTCGCCCGGGAACAGCAGGGCGTGCACCACGGCGGGCTGATCGTGGCGAACCCGCTCCCCGCCGACGAGCAGCTCGACCCGGCGCTGCACGACCGTACCCTCGCCGAAGGGCTGGCCATGCTCGCCCGCGAGGGGGTGACGGGAAAGGCGGTCACCCCGTTCCTGCTCGCCCACTTCCACTCGGCGACCGAGGGCGCCAGCCTGGCGGTGAACGTCCGGATCATCCTGCGCAACGCCGACCTGGCGGCACGGATCGCGGTCGCCGCGGCGCCGAGCGAAGCGAGGTGACGGCATGAGCGGCGCGTGCCGCATCGTGGTCGTCGGTGACGTGATCACCGACGTGGTCGCGGTGCTCTCCGGGCCCCTGGCGACGGGCTCGGACACCACGGCCGGGATCCGGTTCAGCGGTGGCGGGCAGGCGGCCAACACCGCCGCCTGGCTCGCCGGCCAGGGAGCCGACGTCACGCTGGTGGCCGCGACCGGGGACGACGAGGCGGGCCGCGACCGGGTCGCCGAGCTGGACCGGGTCGGGGTGACCTGCGCGGTCGAGCGCCACGAGGGCTACCCGACCGGCACGGTCATCGTGCTCGCCCACGACGGGGAGCGCACCATGGTCAGCCAGCGCGGGGCGAACCTGCGGCTGACCGCGGGGCACGTCGACCGGGCCCTGGCGGCGGCGCCCGACGCCGGGCACCTGCACCTGTCCGCGTACACCCTGCTGGACGCCGGGTCGCGCGGCGCGGGACTGCGCGCGCTGGCCGCCGCCCGCGAGCGCGGGCTGACCACCAGCGTCGACGCGGCGTCCGCGGCACCGCTGCGGCGGGTCGGCGCGGCGGCCTTCCTGGCCTGGGTACGCGACGTCGACCTGCTGCTGGTCAACACGGACGAGGCGACGGTGCTCGCCGGCGGGCTGGACCCGGCGGCGCAGGGACGGGCGCTGACCTCAGTGGCCCGGCGGGTGGTGGTCAAGCGGGGCGCGGCCGGCGCGGTCTGGGTGGACCGTGACGGGGTGGTCGAGGCGGCACCCGCCCACGGGGTACCCGTGGTGGACGTCACCGGCGCCGGGGACGCCTTCGCCGCCGGCCTGCTCACCGCCTGGCTGGCCGGCGCCGGCCCCCGCGCGGCCCTCTCCCGCGCCGGCGACCTCGGCGCCCTGGCGGTCTCCTCCTTCGGCGCCCGCCCCACCCGCTGACGGCGTGCCGGTCCGGGCGTGGGCACCCGGACCGGTCAGGGTTCGGCGTCGATGACCTTGTGGGGGTGCTCCTCGGCCGGGAGTGCCATCGGCGGGGTCTCAGGGCGACGGTGGAGCTTGTTGGCGAGGCGATGCTGTTCCTTCGGCGGACGGTCGTTGGCCAGCAGCACCGCCAGCCACGGGATGAACACCATCCCGATGCCGCACAGCGGCAGCCAGAGCCAGAGCAGGGGTGCCTTCGCGCCGACCAGGATCGCACCGACCACCAGGCACGCGACTCGGATGCCCATCATCAGCACGTAGCGCTTCTGCCGGCTGTTGAGCTGGTCGTCCTGGCTGCGCGAGGCGTCGGTGATCAGGATGGGCTGGTACGCCTGATGCTTCACCACGGACCTCCTCGAGGGGATTACTCCTCATCCTGTCACCCGCAGCCGTTGATCGACTAAATTCGCCGCGACCTGGCGCGTGTTACGCACGTGGTACGCTCCGCCCGTGGGCAACCGGTTCAGCTTCACCGACGAGGCGTTGGCCAACCTGCGGGTCTACGACGTCACGCCCGGGGAAGTCTGGGAGGCCCTGCACAGCACGCGACGGGTCATCCGGCACCTCGGGGACGACGTCATGGTGGTCTACGCGACCGACCACCGGGGACGACGCCTCGCCGTGCTGCTGGCCGAGGCCGACGGCACCGACAACGACTGGGACATCCTCTCCGCCCGCGAACTGAGCGACGTCGAGGCCAAGCGCTACGACGAGGCGGTGCGGAGATCACGCCGACGAGGAGGCGGTCACGATGCACCGTAACGAGGCGACCAAGCGGTTCCACGACAGCGGCGACGCGCTCGCCGACCTGATCGACGAGAGCCAGCCGGCGGAGTTGCCCGCCCCCGACACCGACGTGCCGATGGTCAGCCGCTCGGTACGCCTGCCGCTGGAGACGTACGAACGGGTCCGGGCCGCCGCCGAGGCGCGCGGCATCGGGGTGACCACGCTGATGCGGCAGTGGATCGAGGCCGGGTTGGCCGAACTGGACGACTCGGCGACGGTCTCCCTCGCCGACGTGCGCCGGGCGCTGGCCGCGCTGTCCCGCCCCACCGCCGCCTGAGCGCCGCCGGCCGCAGACCCATCGCGGCCGCAGACCGGCCAGGCCCACCGCCGCCTGAGCGCGCCCGGGGCGGCGGTCAGGCCTTCGCGGCGTCAGCCCTTCGCGGCCTTCGCCTCCGCCTTCATCCGCTGCTTGTACTCCCGGACCCGGCGCAGCGACTCGAGGTCGGTGACGTCCGCGACCGAGCGGTACGCCTCGGCGTCGCCGTACCCGCCGGCGGCCTCCCGCCAGCCGTCCGGGGTGATGCCGAACCGCTTGCCGAGCAGGGCGACGAAGATCTGCGCCTTCTGCTTGCCGAAGCCGGGCAGCTCACCGACCCGGCGTAGCAGCTCGCGCCCGTCCGTGACATCGGACCAGAGCCCGGCCGGGTCGCCGTCGTACCGCTCGGCCAGGACCCGGCACACCTCCTGGACCCGGGCCGCCATGGCCTTGGGGAACCGGTGCAGGGCCGGTGGCTGGGCGAAGAGCTCGACCAGGCCTTCCGGGGCGTACCCGGCCAGTTCCCGGGCGTCCGGCTCGTGGCCGAGCCGCTGGGTGAGGACGTACGGCGAGGAGAAGGCCTTCTCCATCGGCACCTGCTGGTCGAGCACCATGCCGAGCAGCAGCGCCAGCGGGCTGCGGGCCAGCAGCGCGTTGGCCTCGGGGTCGATGGGCAGGGAGAGCGTCATGTCCCCATCCTGCCGGTCGGGCTGTCGCCCGCCACGCCGACTCCCCGCACGACGCGACGCGGCCCGGTGGACGGATCCACCGGGCCGCGTACGGGGCGGGTCGTCAGTTGACGACGAAGAGCAGCCGGTTCGGCGAGCCGGTGCCGGGGCTGGTCACCTTGCCGGTGGTGGCGTTGGTGGTGAGGTAGCTGGCCACCTGCGACGGGGTGTAGGACGGGTAGGTGCCGAGCACGAGCGCCGCCGCGCCGGTCACGTGCGGCGTGGCCATCGAGGTGCCGCTGATCGTGTTCGTGGCGGTGTCGCCGGTGCTCCAGTCCGAGGTGATCGACGAGCCGGGCGCGAAGATGTCCAGGCAGGTGCCGTAGTTGGAGTACGAGGCACGGGCGTCGGTGCTGGTGGTGGCGCCGACGGTGATCGCGGAGGCGACCCGGGCCGGGGAGTAGTTGCAGGCGTTCGCGTTGTCGTTGCCGCCCGCGATGGCGTACGTGACCCCGGAGCTGATCGATTTGGCCACCGCGTTGTCGAGGGTGGTGCTGGCGCCGCCGCCGAGGCTCATGTTGGCCACGGCCGGCTTGACCGCGTTCGCGGTGACCCAGTTGACGCCGGAGACGACCCCGGTGGTGGTGCCGCTGCCGGCGCAGTTGAGCACCTTGACCGCGATCAGGCGTACGCCCTTGGCCACGCCGTACTTCGCGCCGCCGACCGTGCCGGCGACGTGCGTGCCGTGGCCGTTGCAGTCGGTGTTGTTGCTGTCCACGGTGTTGGTGCCCCAGCTCGCCCGGCCACCGAAGTCGCTGTGCGTGATCCGGATGCCGGTGTCGATGATGTACGCCCGCACGTTGCTGGCCGTGTTCGGGTAGGTGTAGCTGCCGTTCAGCGGCAGGTTGCGCTGGTCGATCCGGTCCAGCCCCCACGTCGCGCCGGTCTGGGTGGCCTGGGTGGTCACCACCCGGTCCTGCTCGACGTACGCGACGGCCGGGTCGGCGGCGAGCCGGCGGGCCTGCCCCTCGCTCATCTTCGCGCTGTAGCCGGTCAGCGCGGCGCTCCAGGCCGTGCCGACCGCGCCGCCGTAGCGCTTGGCGAGGCCGGCGGCGCGCCCCGGGACCGCCGTGCGGGCCGCGAGGCTGTTGGCGGAACCCACGGCGTCGCTCTTGAGTACCACGAGGTAGCTGCCGCTGATGGCGTCGGGAGAGGAGGCGTAGCGGATGTCGCCGGTGGGGGCGGCGAGGGCGGGGGTGGAGGCGGCGGCGGACAGGGCCGCGGCGGTTGCCGCGATGGCGAGCGCGCGCAGCGCGCGCCGGTTCACGGACACGTCGGACATTCTCTGGCTCCCTACCGGGTACGCCCGGGCTCGTGGCCGCCCGGGGCACCCATCGGCGAATGTTGGGGGAGATGGTAACCAGAGATCGAAGATGATGAAAGGGATCGCGACGGGTGGATGAAGGTCACGGTATGGAAGTCGTGGGTGTCGGCCGATCGCCGGCCCCGGGAAGGCAGGATGGCGACGTGGATCGTCAAGACATGCTGCTCTCCCCCGCCGGCGTCGACGCCCTGCGGGCCGCGCTGGCCAAGGCGCGCTTCACCGCCAACGGCATCGCCGACCGGCTCGGTTCGCAGGCCACCGGCGGGGTGGCCCGCAACGACTTCCGCGCCGCGCTGCGGGCCACCGAGGAACGCGACCCGCTCGCCACGCTGATCCGGGTCTTCATCTGCGACCAGACCGAGCCGGAGACGGCGGTGGCCATTGCGCTCGCCCCGCTGACGGTCGAGGAGGCCGTCGCCGGCGGGATCGTCGAACGGTACGGCGACGGGCTGCGCGCCGGGGTCGACCTCGAGCCGTACGGCGACGAGTGGTGGGTGCTCGCCGACGTGCCGGCCAGCGCCCGGCCCGGGAAGCCGCTGCACGCCGAGCACGTGCTCGGCATCGGTGGGGCCACCCAGACGCTGATCGGCGCCACCGTCCGCCGCCCGGTGGAGACCGCGCTGGACCTGGGCACCGGCTCCGGCGTACAGGCCCTGCACCTGTCCACCCACGCCCGGCGGGTGACCGCGACTGACGTCTCGGAGCGGGCGCTGCGCTTCGCGGCCACCACCGCCGCGCTCAACGGGCAGGACTGGGAGCTGCTCCGCGGCGACATGGTGGCCCCGGTCGCCGGGCGCCGCTTCGACCTGGTGGTCAGCAACCCGCCGTTCGTGGTCGGCCCCGGCACCACCACGCACGTCTACCGGGACTCGGGCCGGGTCGGCGACGCGATCGGCGCCGAGCTGGCCGCCGCCGCCCCGCACCTGCTCACCGAGGGCGGCACGATGCAGTACCTGGCCAACTGGGTGCACGTCACCGGCGAGGAGTGGGACGAACGGGTGGCCGGCTGGTTCGCCGGCACCGGGCTGGACGCCTGGGTGATCCAGCGCGAGGTGGCCGACCCGATGGCGTACGTCAACCTGTGGCTGACCGACGTCGGCGAGGCGGCCGACCCGCAGCGGATGGCTGCCTGGCTGGACTGGTTCGACGCGCACAAGGTGGAGGCGATCGGCTTCGGCATCGTCTCGCTGCGCCGGTCCGGCCACGACCAGCCGGTCGTCCGAGTCGAGGACCTGCGCCAGCGGGTGGAGCCGCCGATGGGCGACCGGATCGCCGCGTGGTTCGACCGGCAGGACTGGCTGCGGTCCCGTGACACCGACGGGCTGCTCGCCGCGCGTTACCGGGCCGCCGAGGGCCTCCAACTGCGGCAGGAGGCGACCATGGGCGACGAGGGCTGGGCGGTGGACCGGCAGGTCCTCGCCATGCCGCGCGGGCTGCGCTGGACGGAGGAGATCGACCCGCTGGTGCTCGCCCTGGTCGGCGGCGCGGACGGCCGGCTGCCGCTGCGCGACCAGCTCGCCCTGCTCGCCGCCGCGCACGACGTCACCCCGGACGAGCTGGCCGAGGCGGCCGGCCCGATCGTGGCGCACCTGGTCGAGCGGGGCATCGTCGAACCGGTGGCGGACTGATGCGGGCGGTGGTGCAGACGGTCAGCCGGGCCAGCGTGACCGTCGACGGTGAGGTGGTCGGCGAGATCGGAAACGGTCTGCTGGTGCTGCTCGGGGTGGCCCACGCCGACACCCCGCAGGTCGCGGCCACCATGGCCCGCAAGATCCACGAGCTGCGCATCCTGGACGACGAGAAGAGCGCCGCCGACACCGGGGCGCCGATCCTGGTGGTCAGCCAGTTCACCCTCTACGGCGACGCCCGCAAGGGTCGGCGCCCGAGCTGGACCGCCGCGGCCCCCGCCGAGCAGGCCGAACCCCTGGTCACCGCGGTGGTCGACGAACTGCGCGCCCGCGGCGCGATGGTCGAGACCGGCCGCTTCCGCACCCACATGCTGGTCGAGAGCGTCAACGTGGGCCCCCGCACCCTCCTCCTCGACCTCTGATGCCCCCGGTCAGGAGAAGAGGCCGCGGCGGTGGAGGGACTGGCGGAGCCAGGCGTCGAGCTGGGCGGGCCAGTCGGTACGGTCCACCGTCGCGTGGTCGACGGTGAAGCGGCCGAAGGCCTCGCCCGCCGAGAACCGGCCACCCCGCTTGTCAACCTCCAGCACCACCTGCATCCGGTGCGGGCCGGTCACGAAGATGACCGCCAGCTGGTTGATCACGCCGGCGTACCGCGGTGCTGGAAGGAACTCGATCTCCTGATAGAACGGCAGCGTCTGGTGCACGCCGTAGAGGTGCCCGCGTTCGACGTCGGCCCGGGCGAACCGGAAACCCAGCCGCAGCAGCGCCTCCAGCAGCCGCTCCTGGGCGGGCAGCGGGTGCACCGCCACCGGATCCAGGTCGCCCTGGTCGACCGCCCGGGCCACCTCCAGCTCGGTACGCAGCCCGATCGTCATGCCGCGCAGGGGCTGGCCGTACAGGTCGGTCAGCGGGGTCTCCCACGGCAGCTCGAACCGGAACGGCGCGTCGTACCGCTGCCCCGGGTCCAGCCGGAACGTGCCCGTCACCCGCCGACGGCCGAACTCCTGCGTGGTGTCGTACGCCGAGTCGCCGCTCTCCACCTCGACCCTGGTGACCAGGCCGAGCGCGACGTGGGTGAGCTCCACCGGGTGGTCCCCACCGACCACCTGGACGCGGCCCTCCAGGTGGCCACCGGGGCGGCAGTCGGGGTTGACGAGCACCGTCTCCACGGACGGACCGTCCACCCCCATCGCCTGCCTGAGCCGCTTGAAGGCCACCACGTCCTCCGATCGCCTGAGCTGGGCGAACCCGGCTGGCCGCCGCTGGCACGGTAACCGGGTCCGGCACGCGATACCGGAGATTCCGCACGGATTGCTGTCGGTTCCCCGATCGCCTCACTCCCGTTTCACGCCCCGACCGCCAAGCTGTTCTCACCGGCACCGCTGCGGCACGCCACCGGGACCGGTAAGCGGCACCAAGGACACGGGGAGACACTGACATGGCCCTGCAGATGATCGAGCACCAGACCCGCCCGGCTGCCACCATCGACACCGAGCTCGGCACCGATAACCCGACCGACCAGGACGCTGCCCTGACCGACCTGGACGCCACCGACGAGCGCGGCGTCTCCACCGACCTGGTCCGGGCGTACCTGAACGGCATTGGCCGCACCAAGCTGCTCACCGCCGAACAGGAGGTCGAGCTGAGCAAGCGGATCGAGGCCGGCCTGTTCGCCGAGGAGAAGCTCTCCACCTGCACCCCGGTCTCCGCCGAGCTGCGCGCCGACCTGGAGCTGATCGTGGCCGAGGGCCACGCTGCCAAGAACCACCTGCTGGAGGCCAACCTGCGGCTGGTGGTGAGCATCGCCAAGCGCTACACCGGTCGCGGGATGGCCTTCCTCGACCTGATCCAGGAGGGCAACCTCGGCCTGATCCGCGCGGTCGAGAAGTTCGACTACACCAAGGGCTACAAGTTCTCCACCTACGCCACCTGGTGGATCCGCCAGGCCATCACCCGAGCCATGGCCGACCAGGCCCGCACCATCCGCATCCCGGTGCACATGGTCGAGCAGGTCAACCGGATGGTCCGGGTCCGCCGGGAGCTGTCCGTCGCGCTGGGCCGGGAGCCGACCGTGGCCGAGGTGGCCAAGGCGCTGGAAATCCCCGACTACCAGGTCATCGAGCTGATCTCGTACGACCGGGAGCCGGTGAGCCTGGACCAGGCGGTCGGTGACGACGGGGAGAGCGCGCTCGGTGACTTCGTCGCCGCGGTGGACCCGCGCGAGGAGCCGGGCGACGCCGCCGCCAACGGCGAGCTGCGCAACGAGGTACGCATCGTGCTGGCCACCCTGTCCCAGCGGGAGCAGGCGGTGATCCGGCTCCGGTTCGGCCTGGACGACGGCCGGCAGCGCACCCTCGACGAGGTGGGCCGCGAGTTCGGCCTGTCCCGGGAGCGCATCCGGCAGATCGAGAAGGTGACGCTGCTGAAGCTGCGCGCCCCGGAGCGGGCCAACCGCCTGGAGGCGTACGCCTGCTGAGCGGGACGGCATCGGAACGGCCACGGCTGAGGTGTTAAGAGGGGGCCCCTGCTCTACCGGAGGCGTTAACAGGGACCCCTCCTTACAGCCGGCGGGGGCCGGTGTCCGGGCGGGGTGCCTCGAGGCCGGCGCGGACGGTGGCGTGCAGGACGGAGATGCCGTCCGGGCGGGCCAGCACCGGGTTGAGGGTGAGCGAGCGGACCCGGGGCTGCTCGTCGGCGAGCCGCCCGACCCGCAGCAGCAGGTCGACCAGGGCCGCCCGATCCACCGGCACGGCCCCCCGGTGGCCGCGCAGCAGCGGCGTGGCCCGGGGCTCGTCGACCAGCTCGGCGGCGTCCCGGTCGGTCAGCGGCACCGCCCGCCAGGCCCGGTCGCCGAGCAGCTCGGTCGCCACCCCGCCCAGCCCGAAGCCGACCACGGGCCCGAACGCCGGGTCCTCCACCAGCTCCACCACGCAGGCCACGCCGGGCGGGAGCATCGGCTGGACCAGGACGTCCGTGCCGAAGACCGGGGCCATCTCGACGTACGCGCGGCGCAGCGCGGCCGGGTCGGTCAGGTCGAGCCGGACCGCACCGAGGTCGAGCCGGTGCCGCAGCCCGGACGCGGCGGCCTTGAGGGCGACCGGCCAGCCGAGCTTTTCGGCCGCCGCCACCGCCTCGTCGGCCGAGCGCGCCGGCGCCGACTCCACCACGTCGATCCCGTACGCCCGCAGCAGCCCCGCCGGATCCGCGCCGTCGGCCCGCAGCGCGGCCTGCCCGGCGGCCCGGTCCATCCGGTCCAGCTCGGGCAGCACCCCGGGCGGGCGGCGCAGCCAGTCGGCGTACGTGGTGACCCGGGCGAGCGCCCGCACCGCCTCCTCCACGCTCGGGTACGCCGGCACTCCGGCGGGCACCCGGCCGGCGAGGAAGGTCGCCACCACCGGCTTGCCGACGGTCGCCGCGTCGGGCAGGGCGGCGGTGAAGTCGGCCTCCGGATCGGTGAGCTGGCCGGGCAGCGGTGGTGCGAAGACGGCCACCACGGCGTCGACCCGTTCGTCGACGGCGGAGGCGGCGAGCGCGGCGGCGTACTCGGCGGCGCCGGCCCGGGGGCCGACGTCGTGCGGGTAGCCGTCGGCGACGGTGAGGCCCTGGGCGGCGCAGGCGGTGGCCGCCAGCCCGGCCAGCGCCGACGAGTTGCCGACCACGGCGACCCGGCGGCCGGCCGGCAACGGCTGGTGGGCCAGGAGCACGCCCACGTCGAGCAGCTCGGAGACGGTGTCCACCCGGATCACCCCGGACTGGGCGAAGAGCGCGCTGACCGCGGCGGCGTCCAGGGCCGTGCCCCCGTCCCCGACGCCCGGCGGGCGGGCCAGCGTGGCGAGTGCGACGATCGGCTTGCGCCGGCCGATCCGCCGGGCCAGCCGGGCAAATTTGCGCGGGTTGCCGAAGGTCTCCAAATAAAGCGTGATGACGTCGGTGCCGGGGTCGTCCTGCCAGTACTGGAGCAGGTCGTTGCCGGAGACGTCGGCCCGGTTGCCGGCGGAGACGAAGCTGGACAGGCCCAGCCCGCGCCGGGACGCCTCGGCGAGCAGGGCCACCCCGAACGCGCCGGACTGGCTGAAGATGCCCACCCGGCCGGGGGCCGGCAGCACCGGGGCGAGGGTGGCGTTGAGGCGTACCGCCGGGTCCGTGTTGGCGATGCCCAGGCAGTTCGGGCCGACAACCCGCATGCCGGCCAGGTGGGCGGCGCGGACCAGGACGCGCTGGGCGGCCGCCCCCGCCGACCCCGACTCGGCGAAGCCGGCCGAGATCACCACCAGGCCGTGCGCGCCGGCCCGCGCTGCGTCGGCGACCACCTCGGCCGCCGCCTCCGGGGCCACCGCCACCACCGCCAGGTCGATGTCGAGCCCGGCGTCGGCCGCCGACGGGTACGCGGGCAGCCCGGCCACGGCCGCCGCCGTCGGGTGCACGGGGACGATCGCGCCGGTGAACCCGCCGTCGCGCAGGTGCCCGAGCAGGGCCGCGCCGACGCCCTGCCCGGTGGTGCTGGCCCCGTACACGGCGATGCCGCGCGGGGCGAGCAGCCGGGCGATCGAGCGGGCCTCGGTCCGGTGCTCCCGGCCGCGCTGCACCGCCAGGGTCGCCTCGGTGGGGGCGATCGGAAAGCTCAGGTGCACCACGCCGTCGGCGTACTGGCGCTGGACCTGGTAGCCGAAGTCGGAGAAGACCCGCAGCATCGCCCCGTTGGCCGGGAGTACCTCGGCGACGAAGTGCACGATGCCGAACCGGCGGGCGGCGTCGGCCAGGTGCTCCAGCAGCACCGAGCCGATCCCCCGGCCCTGGTACGCGTCCTCCACCACGAAGGCCACCTCGGCCTCCGGCGACCCGGGGCCGAGCCGCTCGTACCGGCCGACGGCGACGATCCGCTCGCCGGCCAGCACCACGAACGCCTCCCGGTCGCGGTGGTCGACGTTGACGAAGCGGTGCAGGTCCCGGTCCGGGATGCGCGGGTACGGCGAGAAGTAGCGCAGGTAGCGGGTGCGCTCGGAGAAGCGTGCGTGCATCGCCACGATCCCCGGCCCGTCGTCGGGCCGGATCTGTCGCAGCTGGACGGTCGTGCCGTCGCTGAGCAGCACGTCCACCGGTTGCTCGACGGTGGTCACCGGCCGGTCCTCCCCTACCGCCGGTCAGTCCCGCGGGTCGTGCGGGTCGAGCCCGAGCAGCGGGAAGACGGACCGGCGGGTGGCCGCGATCGCCCGGCCCACCGCGTCCGGCTCGCCGTTGGGCTGCCACGGCTCGTACGACGGTTCGACGTCGTCGGTCATCCGCAGCGGTACCTCGCGGCCGGGCCGCCGTATGGCCGCCAGCTCCCGCCAGGCGGGCGGGGTGAGCGTCGCCGGGTCGATCGGCTCGCCGGTGGCCACGGCGAGCAGGTGTGTCCAGGCCCGGGGCACCACCTCGACCAGCGCGTACCCGCCGCCGCCGAAGGCCACCCAGCGGCCGTCGCAGAGTTCGTCGGCGAGGGCCCGCAGCGCCAGGTAGGTGGCCCGCTGCCCGTCCACGGAGAGACGCAGGTCCGCGAGGGGGTCGAGTCGATGGCCGTCCGCCCCGCACTGGGTGACCAGCAGCTGCGGCCGGAACGCCCGGAGCACCGACGGCACGACGGCGTGGAAGGCGCGTTGCCAGCCAGCGTCGTCGATGCCCGGCGGCAGCGGCAGGTTGACTGCGCTGCCCTCGGCGCCCGGCCCGCCGGTCTCGTCGGGGAACCCGGTGCCGGGGAAGAGCGCGAGCGGGGTCTCGTGCAGGCTGACCGTGAGCACCCGGGGGTCGTGGTAGAAGGCCTCCTGCACGCCGTCGCCGTGGTGCACGTCCACGTCCACGTACGCGATCCGCTCCGCGCCCAGGTCGAGCAGGCGGGCGATGGCCACCGCGGGGTCGTTGTAGACGCAGAACCCGGCGGCCCGAGCCGGCATGGCGTGGTGCAGCCCGCCGGCCACGTTGACCGCCCGGCGGGCCTCGCCGCGCCACACCGCCTCGGCCGCGGCCACGCTCGCCCCGGCGACCAGGGCGCTCGCCTCGTGCATTCCCTCGAAGACGTGGTTGTCCGAGGTACCCAGCCCGAAGCCGGCGAAGAGCGGGTCGCGGGGGGCGGCCCGTACGGCGTCGAGGTAGCGCGGCTCGTGCACCCGGGTCAGCAGCTCGTCGTCGGCCGGTTCCGGCTTGACCAGCCGTACCCCGGGCCGGTCCAGCACGCCCAGCTCGCGGGCGAGCGCCATGGTCAACTCGACCCGGACCGGGTCGAGCGGATGATCAACCATGTCGTAGGCGAGCAGGGCCTCGTCCCACACCACCACCGTGTCGTCGGCCATTGGGCCATCGTCGCATGGGCGCCCGGCCCTGCTCAGGCCACGTGCTGCTCAGTGGCCGGGTGTCCCACCGGTGGCGACCGGACGGTCCGGGTCGGCCACCCAGTTGCTCCATGAGCCGACGTACAGGGCGGCGTCCGGCCGGCCGGCGAGGTGCAGCGCCAGGACCGCCTGGGCGGCGGTCACCCCGGAGCCGCAGTAGGCCCCGACCGGCGCGTCCTCGGCGACCCCGGCGTCGGCGAACCGCTGACGCAGCGCCTCCACGGTGGGGAAGCGGCCGTCGGTGACGTACTCCGGCGCGGGCAGGTTGACCGCTCCCGGCATGTGCCCGGCGACCGGGTCGATCGGCTCGGTCTCGCCCCGGTAGCGCGGGGCGGCCCGCACGTCGAGCAGCACCCCGGTGTCGGCGGCGGCCAGTCGGGCGGCCTCCCCCGCGTCGAGCACCGGCAGCTCACCAGGTGTGACGGTGACGTCCCCGGGCGGCGGGGTGGGCGCCTCGGTGGAGGCGGGCAGGCCGGCGGCGACCCAGGCGGGGAAGCCGCCGTGCAGCACCCGGACCGCGCGGTGGCCGGCCCAGCGCAGCGTCCACCAGGCCCGGGCGGCGGACATGCCGTCGCCGCCGTCGTACACCACGACGGGGTGACCGGCGCGTACCCCGGCGGCGCGCAGCGCGGACTGAAGCGCGGCGGGGTCGGGCAGCGGGTGCCGGCCGGCGGCGCCCGGCCGGCCGCAGAGCTCGGTGTCGAGGTCGACGAAGACGGCACCGGGCAGGTGGTTGGCGGTGTAGTCGCCCCGGCCGGGCGGCCCGGTGAGCCGCCAGCGGACGTCGAGCAGGGTGGGCGGGTCGGCGCGGTGGAGCTCGGTGGCGAGCTGGTCGGGCTCGACGAGCAGGTTGGCGGTTCCGGACATGCGGTCCAGTCAACACCATCCGGGCAGCGAACCCACGGTTCGCCGTCGGCCGGTCGTCGGGGGTCCGGGGTAGCATCGATCATCGGGAGGGCCTCTGACGTGAAACATGATCTTGTCGACACGACCGAGATGTACCTGCGCACCATCCTTGAGCTGGAGGAGGAGGGGGTGCCGCCGCTGCGTGCCCGGATCGCGGAGCGGCTGCGGCAGAGCGGTCCGACCGTCAGCCAGACCGTCGCCCGGATGGAGCGGGACGGCCTGCTCACCGTCGAGGGCGACCGGCACCTGTCGCTCACCTCGCGCGGGCGCGGCACGGCGGTTTCGGTCATGCGCAAGCACCGGCTGGCCGAGCTGCTGCTGGTGAACGTAATCGGGATGCCCTACGAGGAGGCCCACGACGAGGCCTGCCGGTGGGAGCACGTGATGAGCGACGCGGTGGAGAAGCGGGTCTACGACCTGCTCAACCGCCCCACCCGCTCGCCGTACGGCAACCCGATCCCGGGCCTTGAGGAGCTGGGCGAGCCCGGGCAGCCCGAGGCCGAGTCGCCGGAGACCGAGCGCAACCTGGCCTTCCCCGGCCTCACCGGCCCGGTGGTGGTGCGGCGGATCTGCGAGAGTGTGCAGACCGACGCGGACGTGCTGCGGCAGCTGCATGCGGCGGGCGTCGACCCGGGTGCCACGGTGACCGTGGCGCAGGAGCGTGACGGGGTCTCGATCGACCGCTCCGGCGACCGCATCCGGCTACCCCGCGAGGTGGCCTCCCGGGTGTTCGTCGCGGCCCACTGACCCGCCGATCAGGATCTTCGCCGCGCCCGCGAGCGGCCATCGGCCGTCGCGGGCTTTGCCTGACCCCGCCGGTCACAGCTGGCGGGTGTCCACCGCCTTGGCCAGGTTGACCAGCTTGCCGGTCATCTTCTCGGCCTCCGCCGGGTCCGTCCCGAGTGGGCAGGTCCAGCGGAGGGTGGCCAGGCGCCCCTCGGTGGCGAGCCACCCCACCTCGGCCCCCGGGCCGACCTTGCCCTTCTTCGGCAGCTTCTGCCGGTAGGCGATCTCGCCCAGCTTGCTGACCTTCGTCGCGCCCCTGGGCAGCACATCCTGGGTGAAACCCGACTTGTCGATCGACGTTTCGGTGACGGTGAGCGTCAGCTCCGGCAGGAGGGCGGTCTCGGCGCGGAGCACGCAGGTGTGGGTGTTGCCCCGCTCCACGGCGGCGGCCACGTCGAACCTCGCCCCGGTGTGCTCGGCGATCACTTCGAAGTCGAGCAGCCGGCAGGCGCCACCCGAGGATGCCGCCGCCACCTCCACCGGCCGCGGTGCCACGGAAGGCAACGCCACCGGGGTGGCCTCCGCGGCACAGCCGGCGGTCAGCAGTACGGCCGAAGCGGCCAGCCAGATCCGGGCCCGCACGTTCATCCCTCCACCCTCGACGGCGGCTCCCCCGCCGGATGTCCGTCGGACACCGTACGGGGTGCCCGCGTGGGAGGGAAGTCGTCAATCGTCCACGTACGGACAGTGCCGACAGCCTCGTCCGCAGCAGGTGCCCCGCCGGGCGAGGAATCCGGCGGTGAGCACGAAGAACCCGGTCTCCGGGTCGAGGTAGCCGGCCTCCCCGGCGGCCAGCGCCACCGCGTGGGCGGCCAGGATCCGCTCGCGGCGCGGGTGCTCGGGCGACAACCGGGACGGGTGCGGCTCGGTCAACGCCCGGTCCGCCAGGGGCAGCCGTCGCTCTTCACTCACCGCCCGAGTCTACGGAGACCGCCGCTGACACCCACCCGCCCGTCACCACACCAGGCGCGCAACATCCCGGGAGTTGCTGCCTCCTCACGCCAGGAAGCAGCAACTTCCCCGATGCTGTGCGGATCTTGGGCCCGGCGGCCCGGGCTCAGCCGTGCCGGGCGAAGGCCTCGGCGACCTCCGTGTGGTCGGCGCCGCCGGCCAGCAGGAGCCGGAGCAACACCTTCGCCTTGTACGGGTCGAGCAGCCCGCCGCAGACCAGCCCCCGCCGGAGCAGGTCGCGCTCCGAGCCGACCGCGCCGTACGTGTGGCGCAGCACCGACCCGGCGCCGGTACGCGAGGCGAGCACCACCGGCATCCGTTCGGCCAACGCGCCGAGTGCCGGGGCGAAGTCCGGCGGCACGTGCCCCACTCCGAAGCCGGCCACCACCAGCCCGTCGAGGTTCCGGGCGAGCGCGTCGAGCAGCGCCACGTCGTCGTCGAGGGTGACGGTGTGCAGCGCCACCTGGGTGGCGGCGAGCCGATCGGCGTCCACCGGCGACAGCGGGGCGCGCCGGGGCGGCCGGGCGAGCAGGCGTACCTCTCCCTCGATGACGTGGCCGAGCGGGCCGACGTTGGGTGAGGCGAAGGTGGCCGTACTGGTGCTGTGGGTCTTGCGGACGTGCCGCGCGGCATGGATCTCGTCGTTGAACGCGACCAGCACGCCGAGGTTGCGCGCGGCCGGCGCGGCGGCGACCCGGGCGGCGGCGAGCAGGTTGGCCGGGCCGTCCGGGCCGGCCAGGGTGGGGTTGCGCATCGCGCCGGTGAACACCAGCGGCGCCGCATGCGGCCAGACCAGGTCGGCCAGGAACGCGGTCTCCTCCAGGCTGTCGGTGCCCTGGGTGATGACCACGCCGGTCGCCCCGGCCGCCACCGCCGCGCCCGCCGCCGCCACGATGTCCAGGACCTGCCGGTACGTCAGGGCGGCGCTGGGCACCGCCTGCACGTCGTGGACGTCGAGCGGGACGTCGGCGAGCCCCGGTACGGCGGCGGTGAGTTCGGCTCCGGTGAGCCGGCTGACCACTCCCTGGCCGCTGGTCCCAGCCATGGCGATCGTGCCGCCGAGCGTGAACAGGGCGACGGTCATCGCTCCGCCCTCCCGTCCGACCGGGTGGCCAGGAGGAACGCCTGCGGTCCCCGCTCAGGGCCCTCCGCCTCGCGGACCAGCGTGGCGTGCACGGTCAGCCCCGCCTCGGTGAGCTGCGTAGCCAGCCGGTCGGGCGGCAGCCGGTACACGTCAAACGAGACCGTGTGGCCGTACGCCTGCTCGAGGCGGATTCGCTGGTCGCCGGCCTTGACCGCGAGCAGCAGGTACCCGCCGGGAGCGAGCACCCGGTGGAACTCGGCGAACACCTCGGGCAGCAGCTCGGGCGGCAGGTGGATGATCGAGTACCAGGCGACGAGCCCGGCCAGCCCGGCATCGGGCAGCGCCAGGGCGGTCATCGAGCCGACCTCGAAGCGCAGCTCCGGGTAGGCCCGGCGAGCCACCTCGACCATGCCCGGCGAGAGGTCGAAGCCGGCCACGTCCAGCCCGAGATCGCGCAGGTGGGCAGTGATCCGACCGGTGCCGCAGCCCACCTCCAGCACTGGTCGACCGGGCCCGACCTGCTCGGCGAACGCGGTCAGCATCCCCCGGTCGAGCGGGCCCTCCACCACCTCGGGGAGCAGTCGGGCATAGTCCACGGCAACCGTGTCGTACGCGGCACGGGTCTCGGCCACCCAGTTCGGTTCGGTCACGACCGGCAACCCTAATCGCCGGCCCGGCACCTCGTACGTACCGTCCACTGTTCGGCGGCGCGCTCGGCACCCGGCTCGGGCTGCGGCCCGCGCTGCTGGTCTGCGTTCTCGGCATGTGGAGCGCCGCCCTGTTCGTGGTCTGCTCGCCGCTGCGCCGGATGCTCGACCTCGCGCTCCCCTGACGGGGTGGGTAAAAATCTTTCCGGACCGCTGTCGAATCCGCCCGCACCCGTCCGTCGGTAAGGCAGAAGAGGGAACGACAACCTGAGGAGAGTCCCATGGCCCAGTACGCAGTCCTGATCTACTCGCCCGCGCCGGCCGACCCGATGGACATCACGCCCGACTACCTGGCGCTGCTGGACCGGTACCCGTCCCAGGTCGAGGAGTTGGGCGGCAAGATCATCACGGGATTCGCGCTGCAGCCCAGCACCACCGCCACGGCGATCCACGGCGACCTGGTCACCGACGGCCCGTTCATCGAGGCCAAGGAGGTCGTCGCCGGGTTCTTCATCCTGGAGGCGCCCGACCTGGACGTGGCCCTGAAGATCGCCAGGCTGAACCCGGCCACCATCGACGGCGGCGTCGAGGTCCGCCCGCTGTTCGAGCCCCCGGCCGAGTGAACGACGCCGGCACGGCCGCGGCAGAACGCGCCGTGGCGGACGCGCACCGTCGCGAGTGGGCCTTCGTGCTCGCCGCGACGGCGCGCGTCGCCGGCGACCTGGACGTGGCGGAGGAGTGCGTGCAGGACGCGTACCTGGCCGCGCTGGCCGCGTGGGCCCGGGACGGCGTACCCGACAAGCCCGGTGCCTGGCTGACCGCCACGGCGAAGCGCAAGGCCATCGACGTGCTGCGGCGGGAGAAGGTGTTCCGGTCGAAGATGCCCCTGCTCGTCGAACCGGTGGAGGCCGAGATGGCGGACGAGCCCGGCGAGGACGCGGTGCCCGACGACCGGCTGCGGCTGGTGTTCACCTGCTGCCATCCGGCGCTGGCCCGCGAGGCCCAGGTGGCGCTGACCCTGCGCCTGGTCTGCGGGGTGGCCACCGGCGACATCGCCCGCGCGTTCCTGGTCTCCGAGACCACGATGGCCGCCCGGGTCACCCGGGCCAAGAAGAAGATTGCTGCGGCGCGGATCCCGTACCGGGTCCCGGAGGCCGCCGAGCTGCCAGAGCGGCTGGACGCGGTGCTGACCGTGATCCACCTGCTCTACACGACCGGGCACACCGCCCCGTCCGGCACCGAACTGATCCGCACCGACCTGGTGGACCGGGCACTGCACCTGACCCGCATGCTGCTGGCCCTGATGCCCGACGAGCCGGAGGTCCGGGGCCTGCTCGCGCTGCTGCTGCTCACCGACGCCCGCCGGGCCACCCGCACCGATGCCGAGGGCCGGTTGCTCACGCTGGAGCAGCAGGACCGCTCGGCCTGGGACCGGGCCGCCATCGCCGAGGGCAACCAGCTGGTGCTCGGCGCGTTCCGTACCGGCCGAGTCGGCCGGTACGCCCTCCAGGCCGCCATCGCCTCGCTGCACGCCGTCGCGTCCAGCTACGCCGCGACCGACTGGCCGCAGATCGTCCGCCTCTACGACGAGCTGCTGAAACGCTGGCCGTCACCGGTCGTCGCGCTCAACCGGGCCGTGGCGGTGTCGATGGCCGACGGCCCCGCGGCCGCCCTGACCGAGGTCGATGGCGTGGCGCAGGACCCGCGGCTGGCGGGCTACCACTACCTCCCGGCGATCCGCGCCGACCTGCTACATCGCCTCAACCGCCCCGAGGAGGCGGCCACCGCCTACCAGGCCGCCCTGGCCCTGGTCGACAACGACGCCGAGCGCGCGTACCTCACCACCCGCCTCGCCTCCCTCACCCCCACCCAGCCCGGCTCAACGCCCGGTTGATCACGAAGTGGTTGCGCCCCGCTCCGGCGTATCGGCGCAACAACTTCATGATCGACGATGCGGGGGCGGGGCGAGGGGCTTCCGTCGGGCCCGGATGCCGGAGGCGCTACGCGAACCAGGTGATCGCCTGGCCGTGTCCGCGGGTCCAGGCGAGCGGCTTCTCGTCCAGCGCGAGCACGTTGAGATGTGCCCCGCTCGGCGGCTCCGGCAGCGCGTCGTGGCGCAGCACGTCCGGGGCCTCGTTCGCGATCCAGTGGCCGGGCAGCCCGCGTACCACCTCGGCGAACGCGTCCCGGCGGGGCGCCGGCACCTGGTACAGCACCGAGGTGTGGAACACCACCAGGGTCGCGCCGGCCGGCGCCTGCGCGGCCAGCGCCGGCAGGTCGTCCACCAGGTCACCGCGGACGAGCAGCGGCGGGTCGGCTGCGGCGATCGCCGCCGCGGCCCGCAACCGGGTACGGCGGTGGGTGTGCTCGGGCCAGATGAGCGCGTCCAGCCACGCCACATCCGTCGGGTCGGTCACGTCGAGCGGGTTCAAATCCAGGCCGGCCCGCCACACCACCTCTGGTCGGCGGGTAGGCGGCACCATCCCGGGGGCCACGCAGTCGAGGACCGGTTCGTCGGTGCCGAGCACGTGGTCCCCGTACCGGTAGGCGTACCGATCGGGGTAGA
Source organism: Micromonospora sp. SL1-18 (assembly GCF_047921505.1). Taxonomy (NCBI): domain Bacteria; kingdom Bacillati; phylum Actinomycetota; class Actinomycetes; order Micromonosporales; family Micromonosporaceae; genus Micromonospora; species Micromonospora sp. SL1-18. Next base: position 116,436 of record NZ_JBLROA010000010.1, read on the forward strand.
GGCACAGGCCGGCGGACGCGCCGACCTCCAGCAACGCGAGCGGCTGCGGCAGCGCGGCGAGCACCGGCAACAGTACGGCGCACCTGCCGGCCTCGTTCGTCTGCGTCGACCGGCTACGGATCTCCGCCTCGATCGCCGGCCAGTTCGCCAGGGTGTAGGCGCGGAAGGTGACCGGATCGTCGACCGCGCCACCGAGGAGGCGGACCACGGCAAACAGCAGGTTCGGCTGCCGCTTGGCGGGCGGGAGCGCCTCGATCAGGGCGAGCAGTTCGTCGTCGCGGGACACCGCGAGGGCCAGCCGCTCGTACGCGGGTGACACATCATGGGCCTCGCGGGCACCGAACCTCTCGTAGGTGGCGGCGGTGGTCAATTCCACTCCCTTCGTGCCCGGGCCACGGTCCGGCGGGCGTCCCGCCATGCGATCAGGGCGGTGCGGAGCCGGGGCGAGGAGACCGGCTCCCCTCGGCGCCGGGCGGCGAGCTGGTCGATCAGCCAGGCCGGTGCGTCGGCCTGCCGGATGGCTTCGGTCTTGGTGAGCAGTTCGCCGTTGCCGAGCGCGTAGCGTCCCCTGGCCATCGAGGTGAGGCCGAGGTCGGCGAGGACGGGATCCCACCACAGCCACGGACGCCGGGCGGCCCACGCCCAGTAGCCGGTCAGTTCCGCCCAGGCGGCCGCGCGCACGTCGTCGGGGCTCATCGGCGGGAAGACGTCGCCGGGCGCGGGGCCGAAGATCGCGTACCCGTGATGTACCAGCTCAGCCCTGGTGACGCCGGAGAGGATGCGCTGGACGAGCTGCTCGTGGGTCCAGGTCGGATGCCGCACCTGGACGTCGGGAATCGCCGCGGTGTCGACGTAGACGCAGCCGAGGTTCAGCCCTGAGCCGGTGCCGGCGTCGAGGCGACGGTGCAGATCGACGAGCGTGGCCTGCCGGGCCGCGTCGACCGGGCCGTCGACCAGGGCAACCAGGTCGAGGTCGCTGACCCCGGGGAGGTAGTCGCCGGTTGCGAGCGATCCCGCGACCTGAAGTCCGCTGACCCAGCCGAGCGCCGCGAGTTCCCTACCGAACTCCTCGACGACGGGCGGTGAGATCACCATGGCGGCAGTCTATGGACCTTCCGCGCCGCCACCCACGCGGCGGCTGTTGGCCAGGCCCTCGCAGCCAACACGAGCGCGCCGCCGGCGCCTACTGCACGTCGGGCCACGAACGCCTCGCCTCGGCCAGTGCATCCTCGGCCGGCCCATGCTCCGCTTCCAGCATCTCGGAAAGCTCCGCGAGGAGATCCAGCTCAGGCTGCCTGGCGACCGCCTCGGTGACGTATTGGCCGAGCTCGCCGCGCCCCGGCAGCTCTGGTGTCAGATGGATGCCTCCGTCGGCACTGCCCTCGTCGGATGCCGGAAGCGTGCCGCCCCTTCCGGCGTTGGGGTGGTGACCGCGACCGGGTCGACGGTGATGAGGTTCTGCGGCTCACCGCTGGTGCTCCTTCCGGTGCCTGGCGACGGCCTGCCAGACCTCGGCGAGGGTGACCCGGCGGGGTCCTAGTGTTTATCTCGTAGGCGGTCACAAAGCCGATCGAGCCCGTTCAGTGGGCGGTTCCCGAGCCACAAGGAAGGCGTGGCCGGCCAGTGACGCGCAGGTCACTCGGCCGGCCACGACGATCAGGACCGGTTCCCGTCCGGTGGTGGCGCGGTAGGCCCGCTCGGCAGCGGGGCATAGCCGGGGGGCTGGGGGTAGCCATCCGGAGTCTGCCCTGCGACCGGCGGGGTGTAACCCGCCCCCGGGGGGTAGACCGGTGTGGCAGCATGACCGCTTGGCGCGGCCGGGGCTCCCGCCGGCGGGGGGTGTGCTCCTGGAGCGGGCGGAGTAGCTGGCGCGGCGTAACCCTGGGCTGGCGGAGGCACCGGAGGCCCGTAGCCGGCCGGGACCGGCGGGGCACCGGGTGAGCCGTAGCCGCCGGGCGGGACCTGGTCGAGCAGTTCGTCCGGGACGATGGCGGGGAGGGCCGTCTGGCGGCGGTAGCGGCGGCGGTTCCAGATCAGGAAGATCGCCAGTGCCAGCAGGATCACCAGCACCACGGCGATGCCGATGCCGATCACCATGACCTGCTGGTCGGTGGGGCCGCCCTGGTCGCCGTACTTGGTCACGTCCACGTTGTCGTCCTCGGCCGCCTGGGCGGGGGCGCTGGCCGTGGCGGCGGGGTCGAGCAGCGGGTTCGCGGAGACGGCCGGCACGTTCGCGGTCAGCGCCGCCGTCGGGTTGATCCGCCCGAAACCGTACTGCGGGTCACGGCCGGGCGGGCCAGCGTCCCGGGCGGTCTTGATGATCCGGTTGATCACGTTCGACGCGTCCAGGTTCGGATACTTCGACCGGATCAGCGCCGCGATGCCAGAGACGATCGCGGTGGCGTCGGAGGTGCCGTCCGCCCAGGCGTAGCCGGGCTGGCCGTCGATGGAGTTCGCGGTGTTGAAGATGCGAACCGCGGGCGCCGCCACCACTGCCTCCGGCCCCTGTGCTGACCCGGACCAGAAGGTGCCGCCGCGGCTCGTCCCGGTCACGGCGATCACACCAGGGACGCTCGCGGGGGCGATGACGTCGACGTGCCCCTCGGCGGTATTGCCCGCGCCAGCGACCACCACGACGTCCCGGTCGAGGGCGTACTTGATGGCGCTCTCGACGTCGGACCTGGCCGCGCCAGGCCAACCGTACGACACGTTGATCACCTTGGCGCCGCCATCGACGGCCATCCGGATGCCGAGGGCGACCGCGTCGTTGCTGCTCTTATCGTTGCCCTTGTACAGCTTGATCGGCAGGATCTGCGCGCTGGGGGCGATACCGGTCACGCCGTCGGGGCCGGCGTTCGTGGCGGCGATGATGCCGGCTATGTGGGTGCCGTGGCCGTCCTCGTCGGCCCGCCCGTCGCCGGACGCGCCGTAGCTGCGGCCGCCCGGCAGCACCCGGCCTCTGAGGTCCGGGTGGGTGGCGTCGACACCACTGTCCACCACGGCGACGATCACGCCCCCTCCGGTGGACAGCTTGTGTGCCTGGTCGATGCGGAGTTCGTCCAGGTACCACTGCTCGGCCCGGCGGGGCGCGGCGGCCGCCGGTTGGGCAGCGCCCGCCACCATGAGCCCTGCCGCCAAGGCGGCCGCGACCGGCCGGAGCGTGCCGACGTTCAACCTCATCCGTCCGTCCTCATCGCAGGATGCCAGGGGAGGCGGCGTCACCGGTGCCCCACGGATCGTCGTCCTCAGTCAACCACGACGAGTGCTCAGCTACATTGCCGCCGTGCCTCGCACCGCCGTGGCCGCCCATCATCCCGCTGGCGCCGCCACGCAGACCGCCCGCGCCGGCGGGGGTCGCGTTGCGCAGCGCGCTGGCCGCGCTGGTCATCGGCGGCACCTTGCCGTTGCCGCCGCCGATCATGCCGGGGATCCCGCCCACACCGATCCCGCCGGCCGTACTGCCGCCAGGCGAGCCGGACCCGAAACCACCGCCGCTGCCGAGCCCGTTGAGGCCGCCACCGCCACTGCCGAGGCCGGTCGGACCGTTGTACCCGCCGCCGATGGTGTTTGGGCCGCCGGCGCCGGCCAGGCCGCTGCCGTAGTCACGGCCACCGGTGTCCGGGTAACCGGCCTCGGTGGACGGCGCGTAGGAGCCCGCGCCATCGCCGAGGCTGCCACCGGTGGGCGGAGGCGCGATGGACGAGTGGCCGCCACTGTAGGAGCCGGAACCGCCAAGGCCCGACGCGCTGACCACGGAGGCACCGCCGCCGAGGCTCCCGCCAGCGCCCGAACCGCCACCACCGGTCGGCGACGTCTTCGGCTGCTGACGGTCGAGATTGGGGTCGATCCGGCTGCCATCCGGCTCGGGTACGACCAGCCGGGGCCGTTCGGTCTCCACCGCCTTCGGCAGCGGGGACATGGCGCTGTTGGCCGCCTGCAGGTTGTCGTTGTACCAGTTGTTCAGGTGGGAGGTGGTGTCCCACCAGCCGCCCCGCTTGTGATCCTCGGCCTTCCCGTCGATCTTCATGGTCGCTTCGAGGTCGTCGGCCTTCTCGCGGAACGCGCCGTCGGCGTACGAAGCGGGGTTGCTCTGGTAGTCCTTGCGCAGCGCGGCGAGGAAACCCGACACATTCTCCCCATCGCCGGCGTCGTCCAGCTCGGTGCCGTTGGGCAGGCTCCACTCGTTCCAGCCGAAGTCGTCTATCAGCGGGATCGGGATGCTGGCAACCGCCTTGTGGATGTCAGCCTCGATCCGCGACAGCGCGCCGCTGACGTTACTCGCGTTGGTGATCAGCTCCTCGATGTCCTTGCCGATCTCCCCGAGGTGCTCCCGGTATGCGTCACCGCCGCTGCCCTTCCAGTCAGCGAGCAGGCCCGGGAGACCGCCGGCGTGCGGGCGCTCCGTGCCGGGCGCGATCGGGCCGACGAACGACCGCCCGACCAGCGAGTCCCGCAGGTAGCCCAACGTGGTGGAAAGATTGTTCCACCCCACACTCACCGAGCCGACCGTCTCCGGGTCCGCCGTTAGCGTCACCTCGCGGACGCAGCGCTCCCAGGTTCGTCCTGCCATGACCGTCTCCCCCTCAGGCCGTGTACGGGTATTCCGGATTGGAGCGCGATGCCTGAGCCCGGCCGTGGGCGGGTCAATCCCCGTGCTCGTCGAAGCGGGTCCGGGCGTCGGCGAGGAGCCGTTCCTGCTCCTCGGGTGTCAACTCCGCCTGCCACCGCTGGAAGCGCCCGATCGCCTCCGACATCTGGGCGGCTAGGGCCTCGCTGCCGGCGGCGGCGCGCAGCAAGACTCGACCAGAGAGGACCTCCCGTGCCATCGCCGCCAGTTCGGGGCTCGCGGCGCCGTCGGCGAGCCGGTGCAGGCTGTTGCGCACCTCGTCGGCGAGCGCCGGGCTGCCGGCCATTTGGGTTAGGTCGCGGTTCAGGTCGTCATCCTGTTGGTCCGGCACGTCAGCCTCCGGGCGCGGCGTAGGCGAGGGTGGGCAGCTTGATGGCGGACAGGTCGCCGCCTTGGTAGGCGACGTCCATACCGGTGCCGAAGAGGCCGAGAATGACCGTGCCGGCGGTGTTGATCAGCGTGGACGCCTTGTTGATCAGTGCGAGCATGTCCACCACCATCAGCGCCGCGACCCCGTAGCCGACCACTGCGCCCACGCCGGTCTCTGCGGTGGCGGTGCCCGCGGCGGCGGCGATGCCGGCGATGATCGCCTTGTCGGCGAGCGCCTGGAGGATGTTGCCGAGCTGGTTGGAGAGCTGCCAGGCTCCGGTCGCGGCTTTGTGGTAATTGTCCCGGATCTCGTACAGCTCCAGCTGTTGGCTGCTGGTGGCAGATGCCAGCCGGGAGAAGTACTGGTACGCGGCGTCGCTGGCCTGGCCGTCCCACTCCCCGTCCAGGTCGACCATGCCCTGCTGGATGTTCATGCCGATCTGCTGCATGCAGGCGGCGAGGTTGCCCATCGCGTCGCCGAACTTCCAGATGGCCTCCCAGTCCCCGCTTAGCCAGGTGGTCATCCAGCCGAAGACGTCGACCCCGGTCAGCTTCTGGATAGCCGCGTTGAGCCAGGCTGACGGGCTCACGTAGTTGAAGAGGTCGAGCGGGTTCGCGAAGCCGTTGCTGACGCTGCTGTCCGGCTTGGCCGGCCCCACCAGGAACCGGGTCGGATCCTCCATCATGGCCTCCCAGACCGTGAGAGCGGTCAGTCGCGGCTGGGGGAGGGCCGCGGTACGGACGGATAGGTGGCGTCAAGGTCGCTGGCGACCTCGACGTCGGTGTGCTCGTACCGGTCGGCCACATGCTTCAGCGCCGTGCCAGAGGCATCAGCCAGCTCGTGGAGGTGGCCAAGCAGCTTGTCGAGCGCGGCGACCAGATTCCGGTGCCCGGGAGCGGCCATCCCGAGCAGGCCACGCTCGTGCATGCTGAACGAGCCGTGCTTGTGGACGTAATCCTTCGCGGTGTTGGCTGCCCTGTCAGCCTCGGCGAGCTGCCCGGCGTAGGTGCGCAGTGCCGGAGGGTGCACGGAGAAGGTCATGCTCCGCCCGTCGTATTCAACACGAGGGCCACAACGATCACCAGTCCCAGGCCGACACCGGCGAGGATGAAGCTACGCCGCCACAGCATCCGCGCCCGGTCGGGGTCGGTGGTGCGGTGCAGCCGCGCGGCGGCCGTGACCGAGGGGATGAACGAGAACGCCGGCAGGGGGAGCAGCAGCCAGCCCCACCAGGGGACGCCATCACCGGTCGCGGCGGCCACCGCCACACCGAACACGACGAGAAGGTAGACGCCCGCCAGGAGCACAGCGACCTTGCCGGCCAGACGGCGCATCTCCAGGGTCGGGTCGATCACTCAATCCTCCCGCTACGGAATTCGCGAGTGATTCTAACGGAGCGTGGTCGTTACCCGCTGCCCCTGAACCGGCCATCCACGTGACCCGCCAGGTGTCCCGCACCGGGTTTGATGGAGACATCGAAACCTGGGAGGAACACCAGCGATGCCCGCACCGAAGAAGTACAACGATGAGTTGCGTGAGCGTGCGACCCGGTTGGCGGTCGAGGCCCGTCGGGATCCGGCGTCCGCGGTCGGAGCGATCCGTCGGATCGCCGGTCAGCTCGGGGGCTCATCGAGGTTGCGCAACGAAACACCGTGATCGGCCCCAACCGAGGCCAGCAGAGTTGCGGCGTCCTCGCTGGTGGTGCCGGGGAGGGCTAAGACCAGCGCGGCGGTGGTCCGAGCTTTCCTGGCCTCCCGCTGGTGGGCCCGCCGCTCGTCGCGGCTGCGGCTCACGACTCTAGGCGGCGGATAGTGGTCCGCCGGGCGCGGATCGGTGCGGGCGCCTTCTCGCCGGCGGCCTTGGCGACCTGGCTGTTGATGGTCTTCACCTCGATGAGGTCGTTCGGGGTGCACGCGAGGACATCGCAGAGCGCGGCGAGGGTATCCATCGACAGCCGTTGTGGTGGCTGGGTGACCAGCCGGAACACCTGCTCACGGGACAGATGGACACCGCGTTCGGCCAGCGGGCCGACCAAGTCGGTGGTCTGGAACATGTCCCGGGTAGCCATCAGCCGACGCAGGTTCCAAACGATCTCCACTTTCTTGATCATTCGTCCTCCCACAGATCCGGGTGACGGTCCTTCAGCGAGCGCTGCACCAGCCGGTTACGGTACTCGTCCGACACCCCGGTGTAGATCGCCGTGGTGCTCGCGTAGGCGTGGCCGACCTGCAACGAGATGAGCTTCTCGGGGTAGTCGAACTCCACGAGGTGAGTGACGTAACTGTGCCGCAGTGAATGCAGGTTGAGCTCGCGTGGCAGCCCGGCGTCATCCCTGGCCTGCACGAACGCCGCGTTGAGCCGGTCGAGGGACAGACGGCTGGCCCGTTCGGTGACGAACAGCGCAGGGTTCTTGCCCGGCGACAGGGCCGGCCGGACCTCGGTAAGCCAGTGGTCGAGGACGTCGACGATCCAGTCCATCTCAACGACGGTCAGCACGTGCGGCGCTTGGGCGGGCTGCCGTTGGAGGACTTGCCGTAGCGGACATACAGCCCGCCGAACCGGCCGAACTGGGGGATCTTGGGGTTGCGGCGCAGGTCGGCCACGTCCAGCATTCGCGCCTCGGCCCGGCGGAGCCCGTAGGCGTAGACAGTTTTAAGCAGGGCGGCATCTCGCGTCGCGGTGAGCGCGCCCTTGCGTCTGCGGGCGCGCGTCTGTTCCACCCGTCCATCGACGGCGTCGAAAAGGGCCTGGACCTCGTCGTAGGTGAGCGGGCGGCGGCCCGGCTGGCCCTCGTACTCGACTGTGTGGGCGACCCGGTTGTCCTCGTGGAAGACCTGCTGCGGGGCCTGCCCGAACCGCTCCAGGCACTGCTCGGCCCACCCGTAGCGGCGGTCGGTCAGGAAGGTCATGAACAGCGCCAGCGTCGTCTCATAGCCTCGGCCCGTCGACATCATGATCGGGCGTTTGCGGCCGGGTGAGCGCAGGTGGGCAATGAAAGCCTCGCCGTCGGTGGGCTGCCACTCCCAAGGGTAGGCGTTCGTAAACTCCACTAGCCGCCGCACCAACTGCACGCGAGACTCGATCGTCGCGTCCTTCAGGAACCGGGCCTGCTGCTGGCGCACCCAGCCACCCAGCATCGCCTCCAGCAGGGCGGGCTTGGGGTCCAGATGGACGACCCCCGTCGACCAGTTCCAGGTGCGTCGAACCCGGCAGATCAGCTGCTCTCGCCACAGAAGCCTGCGTTGCATTAGATGCAACAATGTTGAGGCAACTCAAGCCCGGTTGCAAGCACCCTGCTCAGGGGCGCAGGAGGGGGATCCGGACATCTCCGGATCCCCCTCCTGACCTGCGACTACGTCATGTTGCCGCTCAGCCCGAATGTTGCATTTGATGCAACTCGCGACCCTTTCAGCTGCAGCCGCTGGTGGAGCCGCAGCCCTCGCAGACGTAGCAGCTACCGGCGGGCCGCATCTTCGTGCCGCAGGTGAAGCAGAGCGGCGCGTCGGCAGCCTTGCCGATCACGGCCTCCAGCAGCTCGGTGCTGGAGCCGACCGACGGCGCCGGCTTGACGGCGGCGACGTCCGCGACCTCCTGCTTCGGCTGGGCGACCGCGCCGGTCTTCGGCTCGAGCACCTCGACCGGGGCGGAGGCGGCCATCGCGGCGAGGTCCGCGCCGCTCGCCTCCGCCTCCGCCTCGGCCTGGAGCTGGGCGGCCCGCTCCTTGGCAGTGAAGATGCCCAGCTCCGCGCGGCGCTCATACGGCAGGAAGTCCAGGGCCAGGCGACGGAAGATGTAGTCCATCACCGAGGCCGCCATCCGCACGTCCGGGTCGTCGGTCATGCCGGCCGGCTCGAAGCGCATGTTGGTGAACTTGCTGACGTACGTCTCCAGCGGGACGCCGTACTGGAGACCGATGGAGATGGCCACCGAGAAGGCGTCCATCACGCCGGCCAGGGTCGAGCCCTGCTTCGACATCTTGAGGAAGACCTCGCCGAGGCCGTCGTCCGGGTACGACGAGGCGGTGAGGTAGCCCTCGGCGCCGCCGACCGAGAAGGAGATCGTCTCCGACGGGCGCTTCTTCGGCAGCCGCTTGCGCACCGGCCGGTACTCGACGACCTTCTCCACCACCTTCTCGACCTGGGCGGCCGGGGTTTCGGCGGTGGCCTTGTTCGGCTTGGCGGCCGACAGCGGCTGGCCGACCTTGCAGTTGTCCCGGTAGATCGCCAGCGCCTTGAGGCCGAGCTTCCAGCCCTCGAAGTAGATCTTCTCGACGTCCTCGACGGTCGCCTGCTCCGGCATGTTGACCGTCTTGGAGATGGCGCCGGAGATGAACGGCTGGACGGCCGCCATCATCCGCACGTGGCCCATCGGCGCGATGGACCGCTCACCCATGGCGCAGTCGAAGACCGGGTAGTGCTCCGGCTTCAGGCCGGGGGCGTCGACCACGTGGCCGTGGTCGGCGATGTGCTCGACGATCGCCTCGACCTGCTCCTCGGGGTAGCCGAGGCTGCGAAGGGCGCGCGGCACGGTCTGGTTGACGATCTGCATCGAGCCGCCGCCGACCAGCTTCTTGAACTTGACCAGGGCCAAATCGGGCTCAACGCCCGTAGTGTCACAATCCATCATCAAACCGATGGTTCCGGTAGGCGCGAGTACTGCGGCCTGCGAGTTCCGCCAGCCGTTCTTGTCACCGACCTTGTTGCCCAGGGTCCACTGCTTGGTGGCCTCCCGCTGGATGGCGGTGGCCACGGCGCCGGTCGGCTTGATCTCGTCGTTGGCGGCGGCGTGCTTGCGCATGACCCGCTTGTGCGCCTCGGCGTTGCGGGCGTAGCCGTCGTACGCGCCGACGATGCCGGCCAGCTCCGCCGAGCGGCGGTACGCCGTGCCGGTCATCAGCGAGGTGATCGCTGCGGCGACGTCCCGGCCCTGCTCCGAGTCGTACGGCAGGCCGGAGGCCATCAGCAGCGCGCCCAGGTTGGCGTACCCGATGCCGAGCTGCCGGTAGGCGCGGCTGGTCTCGCCGATCTTCTCTGTCGGGAAGTCGGCGAAGCAGATCGAGATGTCCATCGCGGTGATGACCAGCTCGACCGACTTGACGAACTTCGTCACCTCGAAGCCGCCGTCGGCGCGCATGAACTTCATCAGGTTCAGCGAGGCCAGGTTGCACGAGGAGTTGTCCAGGTGCAGGTATTCCGAGCAGTTCCGGACCACGACGCCGTTGGCGATGTACGAGTGGTTACGCGGCTCGGACAGGTTGTAGGTGGTCTCGACACCGTCGAACTCGCGCTTCACCAGCTTGGCGGTCTGGTCCGTACGGTAGAAGCGATGCTCCCGCAACCAGCAAGCGAGCCGTTCCGCCTTACGCGGGTGCGCGAAGCCGATCGCGGCGGCGAACGTGGGGATGTTCGCTCCGGTGATCCGAAGATCGTAGAGCTGTCCGCCGACGTAGGTGCGTTCTTCACCCTCGACCGTCCTGTACGCGAAGGAAGGGCTTCCCTCGTGCCGCGTGGCGTAAATCCGGCTGCCGATGCCGAAGCAGCTCAGCATCCGCTGCACGTCGCGAAGCAGCTCGACGGAGACTGAGCCGAGACCGACGTAGCGGCTGCCGTTCGCGGTCTCGGCTGCACAGCCGTCCGCGTCGAACAGGCCCCGGAGAAACTCCGCCTGGATTTCCACCGGCGCCTCCAGGGCGGCCGCCGGGATTCGCTTGTCGGCGGCTTTTCCTGTGCTGATCCCGAGCCCGGTCAGGAAGTCCACCACCGCCGATCGGCCGACGCGCAACTGGACGGTGCCGTTGGGCTGCTCGGACGGCTTCGGCGTAAAGCCGAGGATCTCTGTGAGCAGCGTCTGGTGCCGGGGCAGGAACGTCTCCCGCTCCTCATTGCTGTACACCCAGGTGGCGACCGGGTTGTCACCACGTACCTCGCTACCTGCACGCACGCATCCGTCACCGGTGAGCCAGCCCAAAAGGTGGGCGAATTCCTCGGTCCACTTCTCCGGCAGCCGGGACTGCCGCTGCCACTTGGTGGTCACCACGTCACCGGGTGCCACCGACGTGCCGGGGCGCATGGCGAACGAGCGGGAAGCGGCAACCGCCGGGGTTGGCAGGTTGAGCGGGAGTATCTGGTCCTCGTTGGTCAGCTCCCGCGCCTCAACATAGCCGCGGTTGGTGGTCCAGATCCGATGGTTCGGCGTGCAGCGCAGCACCATGCCGTTGCTGAACTCGAGGCGCAGGATCTCGTTCGTACCCGTGATCATCAGCGCTTCGGGGGTGGTCAGCTCGATCCGGTCGGCGGGTGCCTCTGGGTTGGTGGCGTCATGGGTGTAGACGCCGAACGTCTCGCCCTGCCGCGCCCGATCAATCAGGGCGTCGAACCGGATCAGACCCTTGTCCGTGTGCACGAGGGTGTCCGCCGTGAAGCACGGGTTCGACGCGGTGATCCGGCCGGTCTCCGGGCAGGTGTGCCAGTCGTTGATGGTGTCGTCGTACTGCAGGCCGGGGTCGGCGCACTCCCAGGCGGCCTGGGAGATGGTCCGGAACAGCTTCTTCGCGTCGATCGTCTCGATGGTCTGCCCGTCGAGCCGGCCGCGCAGGTCGAAGCCGCCGCCGTTCTCCACCGCGGTCATGAACTCGTCGGACACCCGGACCGAGTTGTTGGCGTTCTGGTACTGCACGCTGACGATGTCGGCGCCGCCCAGGTCCATGTCGAAGCCGGCGTCCCGCAGCGCGCGGATCTTGTCCTCCTCGCGCGCCTTGGTGACCACGAACTCCTCGATGTCCGGGTGGTCCACGTCGAGGATGACCATCTTGGCCGCGCGCCGGGTGGCGCCGCCGGACTTTATGGTCCCCGCGGACGCGTCCGCGCCGCGCATGAAGCTGACCGGGCCGGAGGCGGTGCCGCCGGAGGAGAGCAGCTCCTTGGAGGAGCGGATCCGGGACAGGTTGACCCCGGAGCCGGAGCCACCCTTGAAGATCAGCCCCTCCTCCTTGTACCAGTCCAGGATGGAGTCCATCGAGTCGTCGACGGCCAGGATGAAGCACGCGCTGACCTGCTGCGGCGACGGCGTGCCCACGTTGAACCAGACCGGCGAGTTGAAGCTGAACACCTGGTGCAGCAGCATCCAGGTCAGCTCGTGCGCGAAGATCTCCGCGTCGGCCGGGGTGGCGAAGTAGCCGTACTCCTCACCGGCGGTGCGGTAGGTGCCGACCACCCGGTCGATCAGCTGCTTGAGCGACCACTCCCGCTCCGGGGTCCCCACCGCGCCCCGGAAGTACTTCGTGGTCACGATGTTGGCCGCGTTGACCGACCAGGACTCGGGGAACTCCACCCCGCGCTGCTCGAAGTTGATCGAGCCGTCCCGCCAGTTCGTCATCACGACGTCGCGGCGCTCCCAGGTGACCTCGTCGTAGGGATGCACCCCCTCGGTCGTCCAGACGCGCTCGATCTTCAGACCCGCCCCGGCCTTGTTCCGTGACTTGCTGGTCGTCACGCCGTCGCCCCCCTCGTCTGCGCGCGGTCACCCACCGCGCATCGTGAACTGTCAGAAACCCGAAAACTCAGCTGGTAAGGCCGGCGGCCTCGGCCGGCTCGGCCTCGGCGCCCTCCCGGGCGCGCGCGGCGTCCCGCAGCGTCTCGATCTCGCGCTCGAAGTCGGCGAGCGAGTCGAAGGACCGGTAGACGCTGGCGAACCGCAGGTAGGCCACCTCGTCCAGGTCGCGCAGCGGCCCCAGGATGGCCAGCCCCACCTCGTGGCTGGGGAGCTCGGCGGCCCCCTTGGCCCGCACGGTCTCCTCGACCTTCTGCGCCAGCAGCGCGATGGAGTCGTCGTCGACCGGCCGGCCCTGGCACGCCTTGCGCACCCCGCCGATGATCTTGGTGCGGCTGAACGGTTCGGTCACCCCGCTGCGCTTGACCACCGCGAGCACCGGCTCCTCGACCGTGGTGAACCGCTTGCCGCACTCCGGGCAGGCCCGCCGCCGCCGGATGAGCTGGCCGTCGTCGGCCTCACGCGAGTCGACGACCCGGGAGTCGGCGTGCCGGCAGTACGGACACCGCATCGCCTGACCTCCTTAATCAACCGCGGGCACACCGAACGGCCCCCGGGCACGCGTCATCGCGACGAAGCCATCGCCCCGATGGCCGCCGCCGGTTGACGATACGGGAGTGCGTTCGGTAGCTGAACCCAACCTGTAGGCGACTTACGCCCATGTGACTACTACATCTAGGGGTTGACCGTATGCCGTCGCCCCAGTGAGGTCAAGTTGGCCGGCGTGTCCGGCGCGTCGCGCCAGCCCTCCGTCACAGATGGAACACGCGTTCGAGAGCGACGTAGTATTAGCAGAACAGGCGTTCGGAAATCCAGGATTTCACCACGACACGCCGACAACAGGTCGTACAGATGTTTGAAAATGGCCGATCTCACCTATACGGTCAACAACGACCGGATGCGGCGTGTCGTGTCGAGCCGGTCGGCAGCACCACCTGAGCACGCACCACGAGCCGACGAGGCACCCAGCGCCGACCAGGGAGGACGGACGTGACCGAGGACCGGGCCAGCCGGCAGAAGAACCCGCAGCCGATCGACGGGGCGGGTCCGCCGGCGACCCGCCGACCCCGCGCCGCGCGCAGCCGGGCGGCCCAGCCCGCCGTGCGCCCGGTCACGCCGGTGGCAAGCAGCTTCCCCGACCCGGCGACGGTCGACCTGACCGCCCGGCAGCGTCGGATCCTGGAGTTCATCCGCGCCTGGGTGGAGCGCCACGGCTACCCGCCGAGCGTGCGCGAGATCGGCGAAGCGGTCGGCCTGGTCTCCCCGTCCAGCGTCGCCTACCAGCTCAAGGAGCTGGAGAAGAAGGGCTTCCTGCGTCGCGATCCCAACCGGCCGCGCGCGGTCGACGTCCGCGCCCCCGGCGACGTGCTCGACGACGAGGCGGCCCGCGCACAGCGGCCCGCCCCGGCGTACGTGCCGATGCTGGGCCGGATCGCCGCCGGTGGCCCGATCCTCGCCGAGCAGGCGGTGGAGGACATCTTCCCCCTCCCCCGCGAGCTGGTGGGTGAGGGCGAGGTCTTCATGCTCCAGGTCAAGGGCGACTCGATGCTCGACGCCGCCATCTGCGACGGCGACTGGGTGGTGGTCCGGCAGCAGCCGAACGCCGAGGTCGGCGACATCGTGGCCGCCATGCTCGACGGCGAGGCGACCGTGAAGACCTACCGGCGCCGCGATGGGCACGTCTGGCTGATGCCGCAGAACCCGGCCTTCGACCCGATCCCCGGCGACGACGCCACCATCATGGGTCGGGTGGTCGCCGTGCTGCGCCGGATCTGACAACCGATCGGGTGACCGTCAGCGTGGCGGTCACCCGACAAGCGGGTTGCGGGAAGCAGACGTCGAAGGCTCAGTAGCGGTCGCCCCGGTGCTCCCGGCCGCCGGCGAGCGGCCCGTACTGGCCCCGGTCGGCGTAGCCGGGGCCGCGGTGACCGGCGCGCGGGTCCCGTGGGTCGGGCTCCCGCCGCGACGGCTCCGCACGCCCGCCGCCGTACACGCCACCACCCTGTGGTGCGCCGCCGCCCGGCCGGCCACCACCCTGTGGTGCGCCGCCGCCCGGTCGGCCACCACCCTGTGGTGCGCCGCCGCCCGGTCGGCCACCACCGTAGACGCCGCCACCGTTCTGCTGGCCGCCACCGTAGACGCCGCCACCACGACCGCCGCCGTCCTGGGGGCGGCCACCGCCGTACACCCCGCCGGCAGCCGGTCGGCCCGGCGCACCGTTGGCCGGGGCGCCCCCGGCGTACACCCCGCCCCGCGGACCGCCCTGCGGACCGCCCCGCGGACCGTCGGGCGGCGCGTCGGGCGGCAGCGGCTTGCGGCGGGCGCGCAGGACGCCGAGGATGCCGGCGAGGACCATCAGCGCGCCGATCACCCCCACGGCCGCGATCAGGTACGTGATCTCGTTCAGGGTCAGTCCCTCGATCCAGGATTTTTCCGCGGCCGGCTTGGTCACGTCCTGGCCGGCTTTGGGCAGCGCTTCGACCCCCGTGGTGGACGGGGTGTAGCTGAGGATGTCGATCGGGTCGGAAGCATCCAGGAGGCCGCCGTCGGAGACCGTGACGTACAACTTGCCGTCCGGCGTGTAGGAGATGGCCTCCCCGAACGGGTCGGCGAGCGGGGTCACCCGCGGCTTGCCGCTGGTCAGCGCGGCGACGATGTCGCCGCCGGTCACGTCGTACTCGAAGGCGTCCGCGTAGGTACGCAGGACGACCCTGGCGCCGTCGGGCGAGCGGGCCGCGCCGGTGATCGTCGCCCGGCCGGGCGCGCCGAGCCTGTTCTCGGTGCTCGTCTTCGGGACGGTGACCTCGCCGACCTTCGTCATCGGCACCGCCTCGGTGTCGCCCGACTTGAGCTTCGCCTCGGGCTTGAAGATCTCCGCCTTGCCGGACGGGTCCTTGGTGATGATCAGCGGCAGGTTGTCGTCGCCGATGAGCAGTGCCTCGGCGTCGTGCGGCTTCTTCTCCGGGTATGACAACCGGTGCAGCACCGGTTGCTTCGAGCCGTCGAGCGGCATGGTCCAGACGGCGACCCGCTCCCGGCGGGTCTTGTTGGTGATGTTGTCGCCCGTATCGGCGATCCAGAGCTTGCCGTCCGGGCCGAGGGCCAGGTCCTCGGTGTCGAACGGGCCCGCGCCCGAGTAGCGGACCTCCTTCGAGACGGCGCACTTCTTGTCGAGGTAGAAGACCCGCTTGTGGCTGTCCAGGTCGCTGCTGTCATTGACCACCACGTAGCCGCTGCTGGTGGCGATGAGACCGGACAGCTCACGCAGCCGCTTGTCCTCAACCGTGCACTTCTTCTTGGGAGCCGCGGCCAGCGCGGGGGCAACGGCGGGAGCCGCCAGGGCGACCCCTGCCGGCGCCACGACCGCGCTGACAAGGCCCAGCGCAATCGTGACCGAGGAGACACTTTGCCGCATGGCGCCAAGTGTCGCATGCCCCGGGTTTCGGGCGGGCGACGCCGGACGGCTCACCGACCGGCGCCGACCCGCTCCTCGGAGACGAGCCGGTCCCCGGCGCGGTACGGCGCCAGTTCGGCGGCGAGCGCCTCGCCCACCCGTACGTGCAGCAGCGTGCCCTCGGGCAGGTGGGAGGTGCTCAGCACCTCGCCCTGCCGGTGCAGCCGGGCCACCAGGTCGCCCCGGTCGTACGGGAGCACCGCGCGGACCTCGACCGCCGGGCGCGGCAGCCGCTGCTCGATCGCCTCGCGCAGCGCCTCGATCCCGCCCCCGGTGTGCGCGGAGGCGAGGACGGCGTCCGGCCAGAGCCGCTTGAGCCGCAGCAGCGTCTCCTCGTCGGCCGTGTCGGTCTTGTTGACCACCAGTAGCTCGGGCAGCCGATCGGCGCCCACCTCGGCGAGCACCTCGCGGACCGCACGCACCTGCTCCTCCGGGTCCGGGTGGGTGCCGTCGACCACGTGCACCACCAGGTCCGCGTCGGCGACCTCCTCCAGGGTCGAGCGGAACGCCTCGACGATCTGGTGCGGCAGGTGCCGGACGAACCCGACCGTGTCGGAGAGGGTGTAGAGCCGGCCGTCGGAGGTGGTGGCCCGCCGGGTGGTCGGGTCCAGGGTGGCGAACAGCGCGTTCTCCACCAGCACGCCCGCCCCGGTGAGCCGGTTGAGCAGGCTGGACTTGCCAGCGTTGGTGTAGCCGGCGATGGCCACCGCGGGCACCGCGTTGCGGGTGCGGCGAGCCCGCTTGGTCTGGCGTACCGTCGTCATGCTCTTGATCTCGCGGCGCAGCTTGGCGATGCGGTGCCGGATCCGGCGCCGGTCGGTCTCCAGCTTGGTCTCACCGGGGCCGCGCAGGCCCACGCCACCACCGGCGCCGCCGCCGCGACCGCTACCACCGGTCTGGCGGGAGAGCGTCTCACCCCAACCGCGCAGCCGCGGCAGCAGGTATTCGAGCTGGGCCAGCTCGACCTGCGCTTTACCTTCGCGGCTCTTGGCGTGCTGGGCGAAGATGTCGAGGATCAGGGCCGTCCGGTCGACCACCTTGACCTTGGTGCGCTGCTCCAGGTTGCGCAGCTGCGACGGGGAGAGTTCACCGTCGCAGATCACCGTGTCGGCGCCGGTGGCGAGCACCACCGCGCCGAGGTCGTCGACCTTGCCCCGGCCGACGTACGTGGCCGGGTCGGGCCGGTTGCGGCGCTGGATCAGCCCTTCGAGCACCTGCGAGCCGGCCGTCTCGGCCAGCGCCGCCAGCTCGGTGAGGCTGTTCTCCGCGTCGGACTGGGTCCCCTCGGTCCAGACGCCCACCAGGACGACCCGCTCCAGCCGCAGCTGGCGGTATTCGACCTCGGTGATGTCGGTGAGCTCGGTGGAGAGGCCGGGGACCCGCCGCAGCGCCTGTCGCTCCGACAGCTCGAACCCGCCGGTGGTGGCGTCGAGCTCGTCGTCTTCGTAGGGAAGGAAGGTCTCCTGCTCTCGCAAACTGCGTCTCCTGTCCGTTATGTGCATCGCCGAGGGATTTTCGGCGCGTACGAGCAATCCTGACATGTGGCAACGCCCGACGCACCTGCTATATGCCCCGTGGCGGTACCCACTAGTAGCGGGGTCGGCTGCCGGGGGACGTGGGCGGGCGAGTAGAAATGCGTGGCGAGGCGATCAGCAATTACGGAGGGGTTCGCGTGGCTATCACCCGGCTACCGAGTGCGGGGTTCTCGATCACGATCCGGCTGGCGGTACCCGCGGACGCCTCCTCCATCGGCCGGCTGACCACCGCGGTGGGCGAGGCCGGAGCCATCGTCACCGCGCTCGACGTGGTCGACTCCGACCCGTCCCACGTGACCGTCGACCTCACCTGTGACACCGCCGACGCCGGCCACGCCGACCAGGTGGTCAAGGCGCTGACCGCACTGGACGGGGTGGACGTCCGTAAGGTCTCCGACCGGACGTTCCTGCTGCACCTCGGTGGCAAGATCGAGGTCAGCCCGAAGGTGGCGCTGCGCACCCGCGACGAGCTGTCCCGCGCGTACACGCCGGGGGTGGCCCGGGTCTGCCAGGCGATCGCCGACAACCCGGCCGACGCCCGCCGGCTCACCATCAAGCGCAACACGGTCGCCGTGGTCAGCGACGGCTCGGCCGTGCTCGGCCTGGGCAACCTCGGCCCGGCCGCCTCGCTGCCGGTGATGGAGGGCAAGGCGGCGCTGTTCAAGCGCTTCGGCGGGGTGGACGCCTGGCCGGTGGTGCTGGACACCCAGGACACCGACGAGATCGTGTCGATCGTCAAGGCGATCGCCCCCGCGTACGGCGGGATCAACCTGGAGGACATCGCCGCGCCGCGCTGCTTCGAGATCGAGGCCCGGCTGCGCGAGGCGCTGGACATCCCGGTCTTCCACGACGACCAGCACGGCACCGCCATCTGCGTGCTCGCCGCGCTGACCAACGCGCTGCGCGTCGTGGGCAAGCGGCTCGCGGACGTCCGGGTGGTGGTCTCCGGCGCCGGCGCGGCCGGCACCGCGATCATGAAGCTGCTGCTCCGGCAGGGCGTGGGCGACGTCATCGCCTACGACCGGCAGGGCGCCCTGCACCGCGGGCTGACCGGCCTCAACCCGGCCTGGCAGTGGCTGGCGGAGAACACCAACAAGGAGAACTACTCCGGCGACCTGCCCGGGGCGGTCCGCGACGCGGACGTCTTCATCGGGGTGAGCGCGCCGAACCTGCTCACCGGCGACGACATCGCCACCATGGCCAAGAACGCGATCGTCTTCGCGCTGGCCAACCCGGACCCGGAGGTCGACCCGCGGGAGGCACGCAAGCACGCCGCGGTGGTCGCCACCGGCCGGTCCGACCAGCCGAACCAGATCAACAACGTGCTCGCCTTTCCCGGCGTCTTCCGCGGCATGCTCGACGCGCACGCCGAGGAGTTCACCGAGGAGATGGCGCTCGCCGCAGCTCAGGCCATCGCGGACGTGGTCGGGGAGGACAAGATCAACCCGACGGTGATCGTGCCGAGCGTCTTCGACTCCCGGGTCGCCCCGGCCGTGGCCGCCGCGGTGCGCGCCGCCGCGCAGAACCCGAGCGCCACCCCGCCCCCGGCCGCCGACCCGGGCCCGGCCGATCTCCCCGAGGTCGCCGCCAGCGCCAGCGCCACCCCCTGACCCACCGCCGCCCCCACCACACCCCGCACCCCCCGGCGGCCAGTGCTGGCCCGCCCAGGTGACGTGGTGGCCGAACCGGCGTGACGGCCAAGCCGGTTCGAGTGGCGGCCCAGCCTGGCGGCCAACCGATCAGCGCCGAAAGGCCCGCTGTGCCTGGTGTCCGCTGGCGCCGGGTCAGGGGAGGAGGGTGGGAAGGGTGATTTCGCCGGTGGCGACCAGGACGGCTGGGCCGGCGAGCCAGCAGGAGTCCGCGGTGACGGTCACCGTGAGGCGGCCGCCGGGGAGATCGACGGCGATCGTGCCGGCGTCCCGGCCGACGTCGTGCAGCGCCACCGCGGCTACCGCGCAGGCGCCGGTGCCGCAGGCGAGCGTCTCCGCCGAGCCGCGCTCGTAGACCCGCATCAGCACATGCCCGTCGGCGCCGGTCACCGGCTCGCCGGGGACGGTGAACTCGACGTTCACCCCGGCGGGAAAGACCGCCGGGTCGACGTCGGGCGCCCGGCTGAGGTCGAGGGCCGCCAGATCCAGGCCGGCCGGCAGGGCGCAGACCAGGTGCGGGTTGCCCACGTCCACCGCCGTGCCGGTCAGGGCCAGCCCGCCCAGGGCGGCGGTGGCCGTGTCGTACAGCCGGGGGTGGCGCATCTCGACGGCGATGCCGTCCCCCTCGATCCGGGCGCGGACCAGGCCAGCCCGGGTGGCGACCGGCAGCGCCGCGCCGGACGGGGCGGCCAGCCCCGTCTCCAGCAGGTAGCGGACGAAGACCCGGGCGCCGTTGCCGCACATCTCGGCGAACGAGCCGTCGGAGTTCCAGTAGTCCATGAACCACTCGGCCTCGCCGGCCAGGGCGACACCCTCCGGGTGCTTGGCGGCGCGGACCACCCGCAGCACGCCGTCCCCGCCGATACCGCGGCGCCGGTCGCAGAGCGCGGCGACCAGCCCGGGCGTCAGGTCGAGCGCCCCGTCCGGGTCGGGCAGGATGACGAAGTCGTTGCCGGCGCCGTGGCCCTTGCTGAACTCCACGCCCCCATCATTGCCGATGGTCGGCGACCACCCGCAGCGCAGTGTCGAGAAACGCAGGCGAGGCCGAGTCCAGCCAGTGGATCCGCGGGTCGCGCCGGAACCAGGAGCGCTGCCGCCGGACGAACCGGCGGGTGGCCCGGATCGTCTCCTCGTACGCCTCGGTCTCGGTCAGTTCCCCGGCCAGGAAGCGCAGCACCTGCTGGTAGCCGAGCGCCCGGCTGGCCGTACGCCCCTCGGGCAGGCCGTGGCCGACCAGCGTCCGGGTCTCGGCGACCAGGCCGTCGGCCCACATCCGGTCCACCCGGCGCGCGATCCGCTCGTCCAGCAGCGCGGTGTCCAGGTCCACCCCGAGCTGCACGGACGGGTAATACGGCGTGGGTTCGGGCAGCGCGGCGGTGAACGGCGCCCCGGTCAGCTCGATCACCTCCAGGGCCCGGACGATCCGCCGCCCGTTGCCCGGCAGGATGCCCGCCGCCGCCGCCGGGTCGGCCGCCTGCAGCCGGGCGTACAGCGGGGCCGGACCGCTCTCGGCCAACTCCGTCTCCAGCCGCTGGCGCACCGCCGGGTCGGTGCCGGGGAACTCGAACTGCTCCAGCACCGCCCGCACATACAGCCCGGAGCCGCCGACCAGCAGCGGCACTCTCCCCCGGGCCAGGATGTCGTCGACCGCCGCGCGGGCCAGCTTCTGGTATTCCGCGACGCTGGCCGGCTCGGTCACCTCCCAGATGTCGAGCAGGTGGTGCGGCACGCCCTCCCGCTCTGCCGGAGTCAGCTTGGCGGTGCCGATGTCCATGCCCCGGTAGAGCTGCATCGAGTCGGCGTTGACCACCTCGCCGTCGAGCGCGTGCGCGAGGGCGATACTCAGCGCCGACTTCCCGGCCGCGGTCGGCCCGACCACGGCGACGACGGTGCCGGTCATCCGCGCGCCCAGCTCGCCACGAAGTAGGACACACCGTAGGGGGCCTGGTAGTAGTCCAGGTCGCCGCGCCAGTCGCCGCCCGCCGCGCGGACCGCGCCGGCCAGCACCTGCCACGGCGCCCGCCCGGCGGCCTTCAGCTCCGCCGACAGCACCGGGTCCAGACCGAGCAGGGCCTCGGCGTCCGCGCCGGCCATGGCCCGGGCCACCCCGTCGTCGTACGCCTGCGCGCGCGGGTCGTCGTAGCCGGGCGCCTTGACACCCCGGCACGCCGACCCGTCCCCCAGCACCAGCAACGCGGTACGCCGCTCCGACTCGGCAACGTCCGCGCCGAGGGCGACACACTCGACCGGGGGCGCGTCGGCGGTCACGGACCGGGCGAACCGGGGCAGATCGGTGCCGGCCCGGCCGACCAGCCACGCGCCGATGGTCAGGCTCAGCGGCAGGATCTCCGCCCCCGAGCAGGCCGTCTTCCACAGCCGCACCGGCCGGTCGAGCCCGAATCCGCGCAGCGAGCCGGAGTCGGCCGCGTCGAACCGCCGTGTCTCCGGACCGCCGCCGAGCAGCAGGATCTCGTCCGGATCGGCAACGAGGAGCCGGGCCAGAGCGGCGTCGCAGGCCGCGCGGAGATCGTCCAGCTCACCGGCGGCGGCGCCGGCCAACTCGGGGACGACCAGGGGCGGGTGGGGGCAGACGGCGGCGGCGACCAGAGGCACCCGTCCAACCTATCCGTAAGCCCCGGTGCGCCCCCGCGCCGATCCACTCATCGAGGGCCTACGACACCGTATGGTCACGGTCGACGACAGGCGCTCGACACGGACCGGGTCGGACCTGTGACAATGCCGGAAGCAACTTTGCTGCGCCGTGGCGGCGATCGGGGGACCATCCCTCGACGCCGGGAGAACGAGGATGGGCACATGAGCGACTGGACTGCCTTCGGACGGGTGGACGCGGACGGCACCGTCTACGTCAAGACCGCCGAGGGCGAGCGGGTGGTCGGATCCTGGCAGGCGGGGGCCCCGGAGGAGGGGTTGGCCCACTTCGCCCGGCGTTTCGACGACCTGGTGACAGAGGTTGACCTGACCGAGGCCCGGCTCAACTCGGGCGCGGCGGACGCCGGGCACTCACTGACCACGATCCGGCGGATCCGCGCCACGCTGGCCGAGGCGCACGTCGTGGGCGACATCGACGCGCTGGCCGCGCGCCTGGACAAGCTGGCCGGGGTGGCCGAGGAGAAGGCCAGCGAGGCCAAGGCGGCCCGGGAGGCCGCCCGCGGCGAGGCCCTGGCCCGCAAGACCGTCCTGGTGGAGGAGGCGGAGAAGCTGGCCGCCGAGTCGACCGGGTGGAAGACCGCCGGAGACCGGCTCAAGGAGATCCTCGAGGAGTGGAAGTCCATCCGCGGGGTCGACAAGAAGACCGACGGTGAGCTGTGGAAGCGGTTCGCCGCCGCCCGGGACGGCTTCACCCGGCGCCGGGGCGCCCACTTCGCCTCGCTGGACCAGCAGCGCAAGCAGGCGCAGTCGGTCAAGGAGGAGCTGGTCGCCGAGGCCGAGAAGCTGAAGGACTCCACCGACTGGGGGGCCACCGCCGGCCAGCTCAAGGACCTCATGACCCAGTGGAAGGCCGCGCCGCGGGCGTCCAAGGAGGCCGAGCAGAAGCTCTGGGAACGGTTCCGGGCGGCGCAGGACGAGTTCTTCACCCGGCGCAGCGAGGTCTTCTCGGCCCGGGACAACGAGCAGCGCGCCAACCTGGAGCGCAAGCAGGCCCTGCTCGTTGAGGCCGAGGCGCTCGACGTCGACGGCGACCCCAAGGGCGCCCAGGCGAAGCTGCGGGAGATCCAGGCGCAGTGGCACGAGGCCGGCCGGGTGCCCCGGGAGGCCGCCGCCGGGCTGGAGCGCCGGCTGCGGACCGTGGACGACAAGGTCCGCGAGGTCATGGACTCGGCGTGGCGGCGTACCGCCCCGCAGGACAACCCGCTGCTCGCCCAGATGCGGACGCAGGTCGCCGAGGCCGAGGACCGGCTGGCCCGGGCGCAGGCCGCCGGGGACGCCCGGCGGGTCAAGGAGGCCGAGCAGGCGCTCGCCTCGAAGCGGCAGTTCCTCCAGCTGGCCGAGCAGACCAGCTGACCTGAGCCGATTCCGGGAGCCCCCGGTCCCACCACGGGACCGGGGGCTTTGCCATGTCACGCCGGGGCCTGGATGACCACGAACAACGCATGAT
>NZ_JBLROA010000011.1:0-137419 GCF_047921505.1 Micromonospora sp. SL1-18
GCCCTGAAGGGTCGAGATTGCAGATCGTGCTCGGTGCTGGCTGCATCGGTCACGCCGCGTTTGGCAGGCTGACTGCTGCCCAGTCCGCGACACCGCGTGCGGCGATGTTGCGGGGCGGTCATCCAGTTCACCGCCGGTAACAGCGGCTACGTGAACCCGTCGCCGCGAGGCGCCGCGCCCTACTTCTTGCCGGAGCTGGAGGGCAGCTGGTACACGACGTCGGGGATCAACCCCACGGTGGGGCGCACGTTCAACCCTGACGGGTCGGTCCTGGTCCCCGGCCAGCAGACGTTCAACCAGTGCGGCGTCGCGAAGTGGTCCTGCGTGACGGCGCCGAGCAACGGGATCAACAGCACGACCGTGTCGGTCGTCAACGGCGTGCCGGAGGCCCGCTACGGAAGTTCGTCCGGCACGTCGATGGCCGGACCGCACTCGGCGGCCGCGCTGTCGCTGATCATGCAGCGCTTCCCGTACCTGACCAACGAGCAGGCGCTCTACACGATGTTCACCACCGGCCGGCAGAACAACACGGTCAGCGACGCGGCGGGCAACGCCGTGTCGAACCCCACCCGGGGCCAGATCGTGCAGGTTCCGGACAGCCGCAACGGCTGGGGCACGGTCAGCCTGCGGGAGGCCATGAACGGCCCGGGCCAGTTCCTGGGGCCGTTCGTCGTCGACACGCAGGGGCACAGCGACGTGTGGTCGAACGACATCTCCGACGTCGCGATCCAGGCGCGCCAGCAGGAGGACGCCGCCGAGGCGGCCGCCTGGGAGGCGACCAAGGTCGCCAAGGGCTGGACGCAGGGTCTGCCGGCCGACGCGAGCGACGCCGACAAGTCGGACTACGCCATCGGGATGCGCCGCGAGCAGGCCCGCAAGGCCCGCGCCTACGAGGGCAGCCTCACGAAGCGGGGCGACGGCACCCTGTGTTCCTCACCGGCAACGAGGCCTGGCACGGGACGAGCACCGTCCTCGGCGGCAAGCTCTCGGTCGTCGGCTCGCACGCGAGCGCGATCGACGTGCGTGGCGGGACGCTCGGCGGCAGCGGCAGCGTGGCTGACAACGTCACCGTCACCGGCGGCGTGCTGCGGCCCGGCCTGGCGGCCGACGAGGCCGCGCAGATCACCGACGCTTCCGTCGCCGCGGGCAACGTCCTGAACGTCGGTGGGAACGTGACCATCGGCAACGAGGGTCGCCTCGCCGTCACCATCTCCGGCGACCGCGACTACACGAGCGTCCGGGCCGCGGGTGACCTGGTGCTGGCCGGCGAGCTGGACCTGGACGTGCGCGGGACGTTGACCCGGGCACCGTCTTCACGATCATGAGCGGCAAGTCGATCAAGGGCGCCCTCCACGCGCTGCCCGAGAACCGGGTGCTGAACGTGGGCGGTCACCTGTTCCGGGTGTCGTACAAGAACAACAGCATGACGCTGACCGTCATGCAGGCGGTGCCGAACAACGGGCAGTAGGCCGTGACCTGTTGGTTCAACTCGGCTTGACCAAGATCGAGCCGTGGTGAAGGACAGGAAGGAAAGGTGGGCCGCGACGCCGAGTTCGGCGTCGCGGCCCACCGATTCACATGGTCATCTGCGGCGGCCGGCCTAGTGGGCGGGCGGCGGGGGCCCGGAGTCGGCCACCCAGTCGGGGTGGGCCGCGACGAACTCACCGACGGTGTCGTCCCGGACCGCGTGCAGCAGTTGCAGGCTGGTCGGGCTGAGGACCTCGGCGCTGCCGACGCCCGGCACGGTACGGCTGTTGAACGTCCCGTTGTTGGTCTTGATCGTGGTGATCGAGTCGGGGCGGATCCCCCGCATGGCGAAGGCCCAGTCGTCCAGCGGGATGCCGCCGTCGTCGACGGTCATCGCCTTGCCGACCGCCGACAGCAGCCCGGGCAGCTTGGTCGGCGAGTTCAGGCCGTCGGTCACCACCTGGTGCAGCACCGCCTTGATGAACTGCTGCTGGTGGCGCTGCCGACCGTAGTCGACGTCGTGGTTGGCCAGGAGGTCCCGCTGCCGGACGAAGTCCAGCGCCTGCGTCGGGTCCAGGCACTGGTTGCCCTTGGCGTAGACGTTCGGGGTGACCCCGGGGATGCGGTGGTTCACCGTGCCGTCCGGATTGATCTTGTACGGCGCCGCCGGCTTGCCGGTCTTGTCGTCATGCCCCACATGGATCGAGGTGGTGGTCTCGTCGACGTACATGCAGACCTTGCCGAGGACCTGAACGATCTTCTTGAAGCCCTGGAAGTCGATGATCGCGCCGGCGTCCGGGGTGATCCCGGTGAGGTCGCGAACGGTCAGGGCCAGCAGCTCGAAGCCGTGCGACGTCGCCGGCGCGCCGGTGAGTCCCCGGCTGCCGAACGCGAAGGCAGCGTTGATCTTGCCCTGCCCACCGCGGTACGGCGTCGCGCCGTTGTCGTAGGCCGGGATGGTGACCAGCGAGTCCCGCGGCAGCGAGACCAGGTACGCCTGGCTGTGGTCCGCCGGGATGTGCAACAGGATGATCGAGTCGGCCCGGACGAGCTGGCTGGAGTCCTGGTTGGGGCGGCTGTCCACCCCGACGAGCAGGATGTTCTTCGCCCCCGTGATCGTCTGGTGCTGGCGTGGGGGCGCGGCGGCGCCGAGCAGGTCCTGCCGGGCGACCTTGCTGGTCGCGCTGTGCAGCAGGAGCGCGCCGCCACCCAGCGCCAGGGCGCCGAGCGTCATCAGCGTGGTGCCGACGGCCACGCACCACCGGGCCCAGCGGGGCCACGGCCGACGGGCCGGCCGCCGCGGATCTGCCGGCCGGTCGCTCGGCTCGGAGGGAGTGGCGGTGACGTACGACACATGACTCCTCTGGGTTACCGGGGGGATACAACCCGCTCCAGGCTATGCCGGCCGGCGATCTGACGGACAGGTCACCGCGCTGTGAACTGCCTGGGAGGCCGGCCAGCCCACCCCGACCGCGGTCACCCCGCCGGGCGGTCCCGCCGATCGGGTGCGGTTGGCGGACGTCGGCGACCACCAGGCCGTCCCGGCCCCGCAGCGCGCGGCGCCCGGTCTGCGTGTCCTTTCCCGGATGGTTGCCGTTGTACGAGATGTGCAGGCGAAACGATCCGCCGTCGCGATGAGCCCCACGGCGGGATGCTCCCGATGGCAGGTCGGGTGGGCGCGACACGAGAACGATCGGCGGCGGCGGGCGTACGACGCGCAGGCCGAAGCCTGGTGCCGAGTGGAGGACCATCTCGTCCGGCTGCGGATCGAGGCCACCGGGTTTCTCGGTTGCACGCAGCCACAGACCGGCCTGCCAGCCGAACTCGACCACGACGAGGTGGTCTACCGCGTACTCCCGGCCGCGGAGCTGGTCGAGGCCGAGGCCCGGCATCTCACCGGGCTGCCCGCGCCGGAGCTGACCGTCGCGGCCGCCGCCGTCCAGGAGCCCGGGCGTACGCTGCCGGCGGGCCTGCGGGTCGTCGACGTCGGCATGGCGGTCGTGACCGACCGCCGCGTGGTCTTCGCCGGGCGCGACCGCCGACGCGAGTGGGCGTACACCGACATGCGGGGCCCGGGGCATCACCCCGACCTTCCGATCACCCTGCTGCACACCGCGGACGGCCGCCGTCCGGCCGGGTTGCGGGTCCCCGCGGCCATGGCCGTGAACGCCCGGTTCTACCTCACCCTCGCGTTCGCCACCGCCACCGGGGCCCGCGCCGTCATCGTCCCGCAGCTCGACGCGTTGCTGGCGGCCCACCGCGACGCCCGGCCGTCGCCACCGCCACCGGTGGCGCCGCACCACGCTCCGCTCCCCCTGCCGCGTCCCGAGCGGGTGGCGGCGGCCGCCGCCGTCGTCGTCGCGGTGACGTTCGCGGCGCTGACCACCGGCACGGTCCAGGCGGGCCCGGCCGAGCTGCCGTACCGGGCGCAGGCGCGTGCGGGCGGGATCGCCGAGACCGGGGACGCGGGCCGGGCCACCGGCAGCCCGGTCCCGAGCACGCCCACCGACCCCGAGCCGTCGGGCAGTCCGGTTCTCCAACCGGCGACGGGCACCACCGCGACCCGGGTCGCGGGCGGTGGCGCCACCGCGGGCGAGCCGGTCACCCGGCCGGTGACCCGTCGAGGCACCGTTCCGGTGGCCGACCGCGCGACCACCGCGCCAGTATCGACCGCCCCTCCCGAAACGACGGCCCCGTCCGAGCCGACCACGCCGCCGGCACCGCCGACGACGCACCCCCCGACCGCCGCTCCCGGCCCGCCCCCGGCACCCACCCCGACCGCCGCCCCGACCACCGCGCCCAGCCCGGAGTCGCCGACGCGGAACGCCTGCCCGGACCTCCTCCGGCTACCGCTGGTGGAACCGCTGCTGTGCCCGTCGACCAGCTCCTGAGCGCGCCGAGGGTGTCGCCGCGAAGGTGGCGCCGGTCACGGCCGCGCGGTGAGCAGGTAGTCGTCGACGTCCGGGCTCCAGCGCAGCTCCACCACACCGCTGGTGGCAGCCGCCTTGCAGAACTGCAGGAAGCTGCGGTAGCCGAGTTTCTTCTCGCTGAAGTCGGGTCGCGCCCGGCGGAGTTGGTCCTTCAGCCCGGAGAGCGCGACCGCGCCGGCCCCGCCGGCCAGGTCCACGACCACGGAACGCAGCAGCGCGAAGGCCGCCTCCCGGTCGCCGCGTTCGGGCAGCGACACCTCGGGATCACCCTTGGCGGGCCCGGCGCCCAGCTCGACCACGTTTTGCTCGGCAAGGTAGCGCAGGAGCTCACCGAAGGTGCGGAAGCCGTAGTCGGACTCGCTGAACGTCGGATCCTTGCGCAGCAGGGTCCGTTTCAACCCGGAGGCGGTCACCTCACCGCTGATGCTGCCCTGCAGACCGGCCAGGGTCTGCGCCACGAGGACGGCGAGCGTGTCGACGTCCCGGGCGGGTTCCTCCGCCGCCGGCTGCGGCTCGGGCTCCGGCTGTGGCGGGGCCTCGGGGGCGGGCACCCGGGCGGGACGGGCACGCCGAACGGCGGGGGTGGGCACCTCGACGCCCTCCAGCCGGTCGTAGTAGAGGAACTCGTCGCAGGCGGGCGGGAGCAGGGCCGACGTCGACTTCTCCACGCCGACCCCGATGACCCGCTTGTTGAGTTCGCGCAGCTTGTGAACCAGCGGGGTGAAGTCGCTGTCACCGGTGCAGATCACGAACGTGGAGAGGTAGTCGCGTTCGAAGGCCAGCTCCACGGCGTCGACGGCCATCTTGATGTCGGCGGCGTTCTTCCGGGTGGCGCCCATCCGCTGGGGGATCTCGATGAGTTCGACGTGCGACCGGGTGAGCATCCGCCGGTCCTCGTCGAAGTACGACCAGTCGGCGTACGCCCGGCGCACCACCACCCGGCCCCGCTCGGCGAGGGCGTCGGCGATCGGGCGGAAGTCGAAGGCCCGGCCGCCGTGATGGTCGCGTACGCCCAGCGCCAGGTTCTCGTAGTCGAGGAACAGGGCGATCCGGTCTTCTGAATCCACGGCGGCCAGCCTACGCCCGGCGGCGCCCGGCCACCTGGACAGCGGCGGTGACCGGGGTCAGTGGCGGCGCAAGGCCAGTACGCCGACCGCCGCGCCGGCGGTGAGGCCGGCGGCGGTGACCAGCCGGTGCCGCGACAACCAGGCCTGCGCGCTGTGCCGGTGTGCCCGGCTGGTGAAGCTGCCCAACGCGCCGTAGTCCCGGCCGTCCGGGCCGTCCGCCGGCTGCCACAGGTTGGTCGGCTGGTCGTGGTCGGCCGGCCGGTCGGTCTGCTGCGACTGGTAACCGGTCCGGGCGAGGTACCGGTCGAGCAGGCCGGGGACGATCCGGTTGCCGAGGATGGTCAGGGCGGTGGAGGCGCCCACCCAGTACTCCCGGCGTCCGGGCCGGTCGGCGGCCCCGACGATGGCCCGGGCGGCGACCACCGGATCGTAGATCGGCGGCACGGGTTGGGCGTGCCGGGGCAGCCGGGACAGCAGCCAGTCGAACTGCGGGGTGTTCAGCGCGGGCAGGTGCACCATGGTCACCTTGATGTTGCTCTTGTCGTGCATCAACTCGCAGCGCAGCGCCTCGGTGAACCCGACGATCGCGTGCTTGGCCCCGCAGTACGTGGCCTGCAACGGGATACCCCGGTACGCCAGCGCCGACCCGACCTGGACGATGGCCCCCCGGTCACGGGGCACCATGTGGTGCAGGGCCACCCGGGTGCCGTGCACGTAGCCGAGGTAGGTGACCTCCATGGCCCGGCGGAACTCCTCCGGCCCGGTCTGCAGGAACGGGGCGAAGACGGAGCTGAACGCGTTGTTGATCCACAGGTCGATCGGCCCGAGTTCGGCCTCGATCCGCTGCCCGGCGGCCACCACCTGGTCGTACTCGGCCATGTCCACCTCGACGGGCAGGGCCCGGCCGCCGGCCGCTCGTACCTCTGCGGCTGCGGCGTCGAGGCCGGTGCGCCCCCGGGCCAGCAGCGCGATGGCGATCCCGCGTTGGGCGAGCAGCCGCGCGGTGGCCCGCCCGACCCCGGCGCTGGCCCCCGTGATCACCGCTACCTGTGCTCGCTGTCGATTCCGGCTCATGTCACTCCCCGGGCGTCGTCCGTCCTGGCCTGGGCTGTACCCCGGCAGTGGCGGGCTAGTCGGGCCGGACGCGACCGGGTTCGGGACAGGTGTGGGCCGGCCCGCGGCGGGTAGGCGCGGCGGGAGGTGGTGCCGGTGGGACGGGACGAGCGGTCGCCCGGGCCGACGGCCGTGGACGTCCACAGGCCGAGCGTGCTGCGCGAGTACGCCCTGCTCGCCGACGGCCATCGGGGCGCCCTCGTCGGGCCGGACGGGAACGTGAGCTGGCTCTGCGCTCCCGGGTGGGCGGACCCGCCCGTGTTCAGCAGCCTGCTCGGCGGGCGGGGCGACTACCTGGTCACACCGGCGAACCGGCGGTTCGTCTGGGGCGGCCACTACGAGCCGGGCTCGCTGGTGTGGGTGAGCCGCTGGGTGACCACGGACGCGATCATCGAGTCCCGCGAGGCCCTGCTGTTCCCCGGCGAGCAGCGGCGGGTGGTGCTGCTGCGGCAGATCCGCGCGGTGGACCGGGAGGCGGTGGTCCACGTCCGGCTCGATCCCCGTGCCGACTTCGGCCGCGAGCCGGTGCGCGAGGTGCGGCGGGAGGGGCCGTGGTGGCTGGCCCGTACGGGCGACCTGTACCTGCGGCACAGCGGTGGGGAGCGGCTGCGGCCCACCGCCGACGGACCGCTCCGCGGCGAGCTGACCATTCCGGCCGGCGGGCGGCACGACCTGGTGTTGGAGATCGCGACGCAGCCGCTCGACGCCGAGCCACCCCGGCCGGACGAGTTGTGGCGGACCACCGAGCACACCTGGCGGGCGTCCCTGCCACCGTTCACCGGCGGGCCCGCCCAGCGGGACGCGGCCTTCGCGTACGCCGTGCTGCGTGGCCTTACCCGGCCGGGTGGTGGCACGGTGGCGGCGGCGACCATGGCGCTGCCCGAGCGGGCGCTCGCCGGCCACAACTACGACTACCGGTACGCGTGGGTGCGGGACCAGTCCTTCACCGGCCAGGCCGCCGCCCTGGTCGGCCGGCACGACCTGCTGGACGACGCGGTCGCCTTCCTCACCCAACGGGTACTCGCCGACGGTGACCGGCTCGCCCCTGCCTACACCGTCGACGGCAGCCCGGTGCCGCCGCAGCACGGGCTGGACTTCCTGCCCGGCTATCCGGGCGGGTCCCCCCGGGTCGGCAACTGGGTGCGGGAGCAGTTCCAGCTCGACGCCTTCGGCGAGACCCTGCTGCTGCTCGCGGCCGCCGCTCGCCACGACCGGCTGAACGACGCCTCCTGGCGCGCGATGGAGCTGACCGCGCGGGCCATCGGGGAGCGCTGGCAGCAGCCCGACTCGGGCATCTGGGAGCTGCCGGCCCGGCAGTGGACCCACTCGAAGCTGATGTGCGTGGCCGGGCTGCGGGCGGCCGCCCGGATCGCGCCGCGTGGGTTGGCCGGCCGGTGGGAGTCGCTCGCCGACACGATCCTCGCCGACGCCGCGGCACACGGCCTGCACCCGTCGGGGCGTTGGCAGCAGGCCTACGACGACGAGCGGGTCGACGGTGCACTGCTGTTCCCCAGCATCCGGGGTGCGCTGCCGGCCGGGGATCCGCGTACCGAGGCGACCCGCCGGGCGGTCCTGGCCGAGCTGGGATCCGAGGGTTACCTCTACCGGTTCCGTCCGGACAGCCGCCCGCTCGGCGACGCGGAGGGCGCCTTCCTGCTCTGCGGGTTCGCCGCGGCGCTCGCCGACTGGCAGGCAGGCGACGTGATGGGGGCCAACCGGTGGTTCGAGCGCAACCGGGCGGCGTGCGGATCGCCGGGACTCTTCACCGAGGAGTACGACGTGCAACAACGGCAGTTGCGGGGCAACTTTCCGCAGGCGTTCGTGCACGCCCTGATGCTGGAGACCGCGATGACCCTGGATCAGGCCGAAGTCTGCCAGGTCCCCCACTGACCAGGCCTCGGACGGTCGGCCTCGGCCGTCCAGGAGCCGCCGGCCCGCCTCACCCGGGCCGCGGCGAGCGCAGCGGCGT
Organism: Micromonospora sp. SL1-18; assembly: GCF_047921505.1. Lineage (NCBI taxonomy): Bacteria > Bacillati > Actinomycetota > Actinomycetes > Micromonosporales > Micromonosporaceae > Micromonospora > Micromonospora sp. SL1-18. Next base: position 8,547 of record NZ_JBLROA010000011.1, read on the forward strand.
GTGGCCGCTGCCCGCGCCGGCCCGCGGCGAGCGCCGGGCCCGCCGGGCCGCGCGCAGGTCCAGCACGGTCCAGCCGCCGGCGATCGCGGTGTCGAGGAGGGCGATGCGGCGCTGGCGGCGGTCGACGGCGGCGAGCGCCAGCGCGGTCCCCGCGTGCAGCAGGTCCGCCGCGGCGCCGGCGACGAGCACCAGCGGCACCGGCCGGCGCAGGGTCACCGCCGCCTGGGCCAGGTGCCGCACGCCGAGCACGCGCAGCGTGCCCACCGCCAGCCGGCTCGGGTGTCCCCAGCGCCGCAGCACCCGACGGGGCGCCACGATCAGGGTCGTACCCCAGGCCAGCCGCACGAAGCCGCTGGTGTGCCACGCCGGCGCCGGGCTCGTCGGGTCCATCGCGCCGCTCCTTCCCGCTCGGCTCACGCCACCCGGTAGTTCTCCGCCTCGGCGGCCCACCGGTCGAGGCCGCTGCCCGGGCGCTGGTGGGCACCTGGTGCGCCGCCGCGGTCAGCCGCCCCCGGTCACCGTCCCCGCCGGCTCGCCCTGGCCGCGAGCGCGGCCGCCGGGGCAACCGCGGCCAGGCCGACCAGCCCGGCGGCGGCCCACCGGGCGGCCCGCGACGGGGGCGCGGGCCGGTGGGCCCAGCTGTGCTCGGGCCGCGGCGGCACCGACCCGCCGTGCAGGCCGGCACGGAGCAGCTCGGCCAGGTGGATCGCCGTCCGGCCGTCCGCCGCGCTCTGCTCGACCTGGGTACGGCAGCTGAAGCCGTCGGCGAGGATGACGTCGGTGTCGGCGGCGTCCCGCACGGCGGGCAGCAGTACCCGTTCGGCGCATGCCTCGGAGACCTCGTAGTGCCCCTGCTCGAAGCCGAAGTTGCCGGCCAGGCCGCAGCAGCCGGAGTCGAGGAAGTCTGCGCGCACCCCGGCCTCGGCCAGCACCGCCTGGTCGGCGGTGGTGCCCATGATCGCGTGCTGGTGGCAGTGGGTCTGGATCAGCGCGTGCGCCGGCAGCCGGGACGGTCGCCAGCCCGGGCTGTGGTCGTGCAGCAGCTCGGCCAGGGTGACCGTCTGCTCGTGCAACTTGGCGACGTCCTGGTCGTCGGGGAACAGCTCGTGCGCGTCGCTGCGGAACACGGCCGTGCAGCTCGGCTCCAACCCGACCACCCGGGTGCCGGCCCGCAGGTGCGGGCGCAGCACGTCCACCGTCCGCCGGAGCACCCGCTTGGCGATGCCGAGCTGGCCGGTGGAGATCCAGGTCAGGCCGCAGCAGACCGGCCGGTCCGGCACGCGTACCCGCCAGCCGGCCGCCTCCAGCACCTCGACCGCGGCCTGCCCGATGCCCGGATGCAGGTGGTTGGTGAAGGTGTCCGGCCACAGCAGCACCTCGCCGCGGGAGCCGTCGCCGTTCGGCGTCCGGCGGGCGAACCAGCGCTGGAACGGCTCCGGGGCGAAGACCGGGATGTCCCGCCGCTGGTCGATCCCGCCGACCGCCTTGGCGAGCCGGTTCAGCCCGGGGGCCTGCGTCAGCGCGTTCACCACCCGGGGCGCGGTCGCGGCCAGCGCCGCCGCCACCGGCAGCCAGCCCATCGAATAGTGCGACCGGGGGCGCAGCCGGCCCGCATAGTGGTGGGACAGGAACTCCGCCTTGTAGGTGGCCATGTCCACGTTGACCGGGCAGTCCCTCTTGCAGCCCTTGCAGGCCAGGCAGAGGTCCAGGGCGTCCCGGACGGCGTCGGAACGCCAGCCGTCACCGATGACTCCGTCCCGGGCCGTGCCGTCGAGCATCTCGAACAGCAGCCGGGCCCGGCCCCGCGTCGAGTGCTCCTCCTCCCGGGTGACCATGTACGACGGGCACATCACCCCGCCGTGCTGCCGCCGGCACTTGCCGACGCCGACGCAGCGCCGCACGGCCCGGCCGAAGCTGCCGGAGTCGTCGGGGTAGTGGAAGTGGGTCGTCACGTCGCCGTGGTTGTAGTCGACCCCGATCCGCAGGTGGCTGTCCAGCGGGTAGGGGGCGACGACCTTGCCCGGGTTCATCCGGTTGTCCGGGTCGAAGATGGCCTTGAACTGACCGAAGGCGCGGATCAGCCGGTCGCCGAACATCTTCGGCAGCAGCTCGCCCCGGGACTGCCCGTCGCCGTGCTCGCCGGAGAAGGAGCCGCCGTACGACACCACCAGGTCCGCGGCGCGCTCGACGAACGAGCGGAAGTGCCGTACGCCGTCGGCGGTTTCCAGCTTGAACGGGATCCGGGTGTGCACGCACCCCTGCCCGAAGTGCCCGTACAGCGACGCCTGCTCGTAGCCGTACTCCCGGAACAGGGTGTCGAGATCGCGCAGGTAGTCGCCGAGCCGCTCCGGCGGCACCGCCGAGTCCTCCCAGCCCTCCCAGGTGTCCGCCTCGCCCGGCACCCGGGCGGTCGCGCCGAGGCCGGACTCGCGGACCAGCCACATCTGTTCCTCGTGGGCCACGTCTTCGAAGCGGTGCACGGTGGGCCCGCCGTCGCGCCGCAACGCCTGCAGCATCCGAACGAGGGCGGCCTCCGCCTGCTCCGGTGTATGGCCACCCATCTGGACCATCAACCAGCCGCCCCCCTGCGGCAGCAGGTGCAGGGCGGCGGAGTGCAGATGCTTGCGCTTCTCGAAGTTGATCAGCTTGTCGTCGAGCCCCTCCAGGGCGATCGGATTGTGCGGCAGGATGTGCTTCACGTCGTCGCCTGCGGTGGCGATGTCCGGATAGCCGAGGAAGACCATCACCTTGCAGGGCACCACCGGGACCAGCTTCAGCCGGGCCCGCAGCACGGTGACCAGCGTGCTCTCCGAGCCGACCAGCGCCTGCGCCACGTGGAACCGCTTCTCCGGCAGCAGGCTGTCGATGTTGTAGCCGGAGACTCGGCGCGGGATGTCCGGGTAGCGGCTACGGATGTCGCTCAGGTACTCGTCCCGCAGGGCCCGCAACTGGCGGTAGATCTCGGCCTGCCGGCCGCCCCGGCGCTGGATCTCGGCGTACTCCTCCTCGCTGGTCTCGCCGACCCACATCCGGGTGCCGTCGTAGAGCAGCACCTCCATCTCGACGAGGTTGTCGACGGTCTTGCCGGTGCGCTGCGCCGTCGACCCGCAGGAGTTGTTGCCGATCATCCCGCCGATGGCGCAGTGGGTGTGGGTCGACGGCTTGGGGCCGAACTCCAGCTGGTACTGGGCCAGCAACTCGTTGAGCGTGTCCAGCACGATGCCCGGCTCCACCAGGCAGGTCTTCGCCTCGGCGTCCACCTCGAGCAGCCGGTTGCAGTACTTCGACCAGTCGATCACGACAGCGACGTTCGTACACTCGCCGGCCAGGCTCGTGCCGCCACCTCGGGAGAGCACCGGGACGCCCATCCGGCGGCACACCGCGATCGCGGCGACGGCGGCCTCGACGTTACGCGGCACGACCACGCCGAGCGGGACCTGCCGGTAGTTGGAGCCGTCCGTCGAGTACGCACCGCGCGAGCCGTCGTCGAACCGGACCTCGCCGTCGACCACCGGGCGCAGCTGCGTGGCCAGGGCGTCGAGGTCCACGTCGGTGGCGGGCGCGGGCGACCGGGTCACCGGGTCGGGCAGCGCGACCGGAGGAGCCGTGACCCGGGTCATGAACGCAGCTCGTTGATCTTGTCACGGGCGACGGTCGCCATCGTGGCCACCTTGTGCGGCTGGCCCCGCAGGAACGCCTCGGTGAAGTGCTTCGCCTGGTCGTACCGGACCTTCCCGGGCATCGGCGGCTCGTTCGGGTTGACGTCGCAGTCGACCAGCGCCGGACCGGGGTGGGCGAGGGCCTCCCGGATCGCCCCGGGCAACGCCTTCGGGTCGGTGACCTTCGCGCCGTAACCGCCGCAGGCCCGGGCCCAGGCGGCGTAGTCCGCCTCCGGCTGCCGGTGCCGCACCTCGTACTCGGGGTAGCCGAGGATGATCTGCTCCCACAGGATCTGGCCGTACGCGTTGTTGTTGTTGACGATCACCTTGATGGGCAGCTCATGCCGTGCCGCGGTGAGGAACTCGGCCATCAGCATGGCGAACCCGCCGTCACCCACGAAGGCGATCACCTGCCGGCCCGGGAACGCGTGCTGCATGCCGATCGCGTACGGCAGGCCCGGCGCCATCGTGGCCAGGTTCCCCGACAGGTAGAACTCCCGGTTGCCGCGGATGGTCCAATGCCGGGCGGACCAGGTGGCGATGGTGCCGGAGTCGCAGGTCAGGATCGCGTCGGAGGTGGCCGCCTCGTCGACGCAGCTGATCAGGTACTGCGGGGCGATCGGGTCACGGGACGGGTCCTGCAGGGCGACCATGTCCGAATGCCACGCGTCCCGGTCCCGCTGGTACTTGGTCAGGAAGGACCGGTCGGTGCGGGTCTGCAGCATCGGCAGCAGTTGCTGCAACGCCAGCCGGGCGTCGGCGGTGACCGGCGCTTCCACCGGCAGCCGCAGGCCGACCAGGCTGGCGTCGATGTCGATCTGCACCACCCGGGCCTGCCCCGGCTTCGGCAGGTACTTCCCGTACGGGAAGGAGGTGCCGACCATCAGCAGGGTGTCGCACTCCTCCATCAGCTCCTCGCTCGGCCTGGTGCCGAGCAGGCCGAGGCCGCCGGTGGTGAGCGGGTGGTCGTCGGGCACCACCATCTTGCCCGACAGCGTCTTGACGATCGGGCTCGCCAGCGCCTCCGCCACGGCGATGATCTCGTCGCGGGCGTGCCGGGCGCCCACGCCGACCAGCATGGCCACCTTCTTGCCGGCGTTGAGCACCTCCGCCGCCCGAGCCAGGTCGGCCTGCGCCGCCGGCACCGCCGGCTGCGACGCCACGGGACTGCTCATCGGCGGCTTACCCGGGCTGACACTCCGGTACGGATCCTCGCCGGCCACGGCGACCTGCACGTCGTTGGGGAAGCTCAGGTGGGCGATGCTCCGCCGGGACAGCGCGTGCCGGATGGCGATGTCGACCACGCCCGGCATCTGCTGCGGATTGGTCACCATCAGGTTGTAGGCGTCCGCCACGTCCTGGTAGAGCAGCTCGGTGTGCACCTCCTGCTGGTAGTGCGAACCCAGCACCGACGTCTCCTGCATACCGGTGATTGCCAGCACGGGTACGTGGTCGAGTTTCGCGTCGTACAGCCCGTTGAGCAGGTGGATGGCTCCCGGGCCGGAGGTGGCGACGCAGACACCGATACGGCCCGTGGCCTTGGCGTAGCCGGTGGCCATGAAGGCCGCCGCCTCCTCGTGGTGCACCAGCACGAAGTTCAGCTTCTCCCGCTGCCGACGGAAGCCCTCCATCAGCCCGTTGATGCCGTCACCGGGCAGGCCGAAGACGGTGTCGACGCCCCACTCCACCAGTCGTCGGGCCAGGCTGTCGCCTACGATCTCCTGCACCTCACGCCTCCTGATCTGGATTGCCGCGCTGCCCACCGGTGACCGAGACCGGAGGCAGCCGGCGGAGCCGGGCGTCGGGCGACCCCGGCCGATCACCGGCGCGTCCCGATGTTCCGGCAGCTACCCGCACCGTTAACCGGCAAACCTCCGATCCGGTGGAATGCCCGGCAACGGTCGCCCGGGCGCAGAGATCGGCTCCAGTCGACCGATTGGGATGAGCCGGACGAGCCTGGATCAGGCCGAGCGGCTTGCACCTACGGCCGAGAGCAGATTGCGCATTTTTTGCCGGTATCCTGCCTTTCGGGCGCCCTTCGGGTCGTCTGATGACAGACAGTGGCAGGAAGGGGCATGCCAGTGGCGCCGTCGCCGGCCCGGGCGCGCCGTCGCCCGGTGCGACCACTCGGCGTACCGGTGCTGGTTCCCACGCCCCCTGGTTGGTGGTTCGACGGGCTGTTGGCCGCCGCGCTGGTGGCGTTCACCGCCGCGCTGGTCTGGTGGTCACCGCTGCTGCGGCTCGACATCCTCGTACGCGACTGGTGCGACCAGCATCGGCCCGAGGCGGTCTGGCTGGTGATGCAGGCCTTCGACTTCTTCGGCCAGGGCGGACCGTGGACGACGCTGACCGTGCTGGTGTCGCTCTGGCTGGCCTGGCGGCACCGCACGGTCCGGCCGATCATTCCCGCCGGGTTGGCGCCGATCGTGAGCACCATCCTGATCGTCAGCCTGAAGCGGTGGACCGCACGCGGGGCTCCGCACCTCGGCTCGGTCCGCCTGTTCAGTGGCGGCACGGAGGTGGAGTACCCCTCCGGGCACGTCAGCAACGGGATCGTCTACTTCGGGGTCCTGGCGATGCTGCTGGCCCCGTACCTGCCCGTGGCGGCCCGCCGCCTGGTGCAGTGGCTGCCCGGTGTCCTGGTGTTCGTCGGCACCACCTATCTCAGCTATCACTGGCTCACCGACAGCATCGCCGGATATCTGCTCGGCCTGCTGATCGTGCGGCTGCTCCTACGAGTGCCCTGGCGGCCCCTCAGCAGCCAGTACCAGCTGAGGTAGGCGGAGCCGCGGCTAATCGAGCGAGCGCCCATGAACGCGGTAGGGCTCAGCGTCCGCCCACCGCACCTCGAGTCCCAGCCCGGGTCGCGATGGATCCGGCCGCAGGGCACCGCCGACGGGCGACAGGACACCGTCGAAGACCATCCGCTCAATCCGAACGTGATCATGGAAGTATTCCAGGTGACGACACTTCGGAACGGCGCAGAACGCGTGCGCGGACACCGCGGGCGCGGTATGCGCGGACAGGTCCATGAAATGGCCCGCCGCGAGACCGGCAACCTGGAGCAGCGCGCTGATCCCGCCGCAACGGGTCACGTCGGCCTGCAGGCAGTCCACCGCCCGTTGCTCGATCAGGTTGGTGAAATCGCGCAGCACATAGCCGTACTCGCCGGCGGCCACATCCACACCGGGCGGCCCGCACTCGCGGACCAGTCGCAACCCGTCGAAGTCGGCCGAGCTGACCGGCTCCTCCAGCCACGACACACCCCACTCGTCGTGAAACCGGTACGCCCACGCCAACGCCTGCTTGCCGGTCAGCGCGCCGTTGGCGTCGGTGAACAGGCGCGGCTTGTCGCCGATGGCCTTGCGCACGGCCGTCAGCCGGCGCGGGTCCTGGTCGGGATCGCGTGACGTCTTCATCTTCACCCGGTCGATGCCCTGGTCGACCCATGCGCTCAACTGCTCGACCAGCCGGTCGAGGGGGTAGTTGGTGAAGCCGCCGCTGCCGTAGACCGGCAGGTGATCGTGGCAGGCCGGCAGCGTACGGAACAGCGGTTGCCCGATCAGCCGGGCGCGCAGATCCCACAACGCGATGTCGACGCAGGACAGGGCCATCGCGCCGGCACCCGGCCGGCCCGCGTTACGGATCTCGGCGGACATCGTCTGCCACGTCATGGCCGGGGTGAACGCGTCCGCGCCGGTGGCCACGGGTGCCAGCTTCGACTCCACGAACCGCGCGACCGAGACGTCGCCATAGGTGTAACCCAATCCGGTCACGCCGCCGCCGTGTGCCCGAACCAGGATCATGGTCGTTGAAGTCCAGGTCGCCGTGCCGTCCTGCTCGACGCCGTCCGGGCCGTCGGTGGGCACCGTGAAGGCATGCACGTCGATGCCATCGACGGCTACCTCAAACCGGTTGTCCATGCCACCACCCTCGACACACGCCTCCTGTCAAAGGGTGCCCAATACCCCTCGAAGCGGCTCCGAAACCAAGAGACCGGGGACGGGTCTTTCGTGGAGCAGTCGTCCGCACGGACTCGTCAGCACGGCGAGCGCCAGGCACCTTCACGGCCGCTCGCCCGGCCCGGCGCGCCCGTCCCCCGGCGCTCCGGGTTCCGCCGGATCCGGCGGCCGCGGTCCGCCGTCGCCACCGTGCCGCCGACGTCGGCGGCGGTCGACAAGGAGGCCGGCCAGCAGCGATCCGGCGGCAGCGGCGTGGACCCAACGCCGCAGAGCGGTGCGCACGCGACTGGGCGGCGGGGGCGGCGGCGGGCCGGGCACCACCACCCGGCCGACCCCGGGGTACGCGAGCCGGGACGCCTCGACCGCCTCCTCCTCAGAACGCAGGGCGCGGTTGCCGCTGAGGACGACCTGTCCGGCCTCGTCGCGGTAGCGCCACCGCCAGAGCTCGCCCTCCGGCCACAGCTCGATCCGCTCCCCCGGCCGGTGCCGGGCGGGTGTCTCGAGTCCGCCCTCGCCCTCACCCTCACGCGGTGCCGGGGCGGGGCCGGCGGCCCGCCGCAGGTCCGCCCGGGTCAGCTCGCCGAGACTGGCGGCGTCGCCGCGGCGCAGCGCCCGCGCGATCAGGTAGGCGGCCAGTCCGGTCAGGATGGGCAGCACGAGCGCCAGCACCCGGAAGAACCAGAGCAGGTCGTAGAGAGATACCCGCATGAGCCGGGCGAGGATGTCGTCCCCGCCGGCGACCACGAGCACCACGTAGAACGTCAGTGCGCCGACGCCCACGCCCAGCCGGACCGGGTGGTCGCGAGGCCGGTCAAGCAGTTGGTGCGGCCGGCGGTCCCGGGTGCGCCAGCGTTCGACGAACGGCCAGGCGTAGAGGGCGAGGAAGCTGAACCCGCCGAGCACCACCCCCGGCCAGAACGGCGCCGGCACGAGGTACCCGGCTATCCGGAACTCCCACGGTGGGAAGAGGCGCAGCGCGCCCTCCCCCCAGGCGATGTACCAGTCCGGCTGGGCCGGCGAGCTGGACTGAGCCGGCTCGAACGGGCCGTAGAGCCAGACCGGGTTGATCTGCACGAGCCCGCCGAGGGCGAACAGCACCGCCAGCACCCAGGCGAACAGGGCGAGCGTGCGCAGCGTGTAGCTCGGCCACAACCGGGACCCGACCACGTTGTGCTCGGTCCGCCCGGGGCCCGGGAACTGGCTGTGCTTCTGCCGGACGAGGATGCCCAGGTGCAGCGCGACGAGGGCGACCAGGATGGCGGGCACCAGCAGCACGTGGGTGATGAACAACCGTGGGATCAGGTAGTCGGAGGGGAACTCGCCGCCGAGGCCCAGCGCAAGCAGCCACGTCCCGACCAGGGGGATCGACTCCACGACCGAGACGAGGATCCGCAGGCCCAGGCCGGAGAGCAGGTCGTCCGGCATGGAGTAGCCGGTGAAGCCGTTGGCCAGGGCGAGGGCGAGCATGGTGACGCCGATCAGCCAGTTCAGTTCGCGCGGTTTCCGGAACGCCCCGGTGAAGAAGATCCGGGTCAGGTGCAGCACGATCGCCGCGATGAACAGCAGCGCCGCCCAGTGGTGGGTCTGCCGGATCAGCAGCCCGGCCCGGATGTCCCAGCTCAGCCGTACGGTCGAGGCGTACGCGGCGGAGGTGGTGGCGCCGTCCAGCGGTGCGTAGTCACCGTGGTAGACCCGGTCGGCGGAGCTGGCGTCGAAGAAGAAGGTCAGGTATACGCCGGTCAGGATCAGCGCGACGAACGAATAGAGCGCGATCTCGCCCAGCATGAACGCCCAGTGGTCGGGGAAGACCTTCGCCAGCGCACGCCGGGTGATCGGGGAGAGCCGCAGCCGGTCGTCCAGCGCCTGGGCCAGCCGGTCTGTGATCACTGCCGCCTCCAGAAGCCGGCGCCGGGCGGGCCGGTGAAGCCCCCGGTGGCACGCAGGAACCCGTCCGGTCCGACCTCGAACGGCAGGCCGGGCAGCGGTCGCGCGGCCGGCCCGGCCACCGGGCGCGCGTCGGCCAGCAGGTCGAACGAGGACTGGTGGCAGGGGCAGAGCACCCGTCCGGTGCCCTTGAGATAGAGCCGGACCGGGCAGCTGGCATGGGTGCAGAGCAGCGACCAGACCACCAGGCCGTTGAGGTGGCCGCCGGAGGGCGGCCGGGTGAAGCGTTCCGGTTCCAGCCGGACCGCGAAGGCGGGGGCGTCCCCGGAGTCGACGGAGCCCTCCGGGAACACCCCGATCATGGTGTTGGCCGGCACGTCCTCGGGCCGCAGCGGCCGGCCCTGCTCGTCGACCAGCCGGACGCCGGGGCGCCACGGGGTGCTCGAGAGCGCCTGGGCCGGGCGCAGGCGGTTCCAGGGCAGCAGCGAGCGCAGCGGGAACAGCGCGGCGACGCCGAGCGCGGTCACCGCCAGCCCGAGGGCCGCCAGCAGGCCGCGCCGTCGGATCGGGCTGTCCGGCGCGGTGAGCACCGCGGCCGTCATCGCCTGCTCGTCCAGTGGCGGGGTGAAGCCCTCGTGCTCCTCGACGTACCCGCCGACCGGGACGAGGTGCCGCCCCCACTGCGCGAGCCCGACGGCCAGGCCGGCGAAGGCCACCGCCAGGCAGATCCCCTCCCACTGCGGGCCGGCGTTGAGGGCGTACACCACCGCGAAGCCGACCGCCCCGGCGGCGCTCGCCAGGAAGGCGGTGGCGATGCGTCGGCTGGCCGCGCGTTCGGTCGCCGGGGGACGTGAGGCGCTCACTGCCCCGCCCTCCGGCCTATCCACCGGATGGCGCCGACCAGCACCACCAGCGCCACCAGCCAGGCCACCAGTCCCTCGGCCGACGGACCCAGCCGCCCGAGCGGGGTGCCGCCCCGGTCCAGCCGCTCGCCGCGCAGCCGCCCCACGTAGGTGGTTACGTCGTTCACCTGCGCGTCGGTGAGCACCTGGCTCGGGAAGACCGGCATCAGCCCGGGGCCGACCCGGATCGCCTCGGCAACCTGGACGGGGGTGGCCCGGTCCAGCGGCGGGGCGATCCACCCGTTGGTCAGCACCGCGCCGGCACCGGTCGCCCCGTGGCACGGCGCGCAGTTCGCCGCGAACAACTCCCGGCCCGAGCCGAGGTTCCCCGGCGCGACCCGCGGGATCTGCGGCCCGCCGCCGAAGCTCGACACGTGGCCGACCAGGGCAGCGATGTCGTCGGCCGAGAAGGCCGGTTGCCCACGCCAGGCCTCCTGCACCTCGTGCGTCAGCGGCATCCGCCCGGTGGAGACCTGAAAGTCCACCGAGGCCGCGCCGACGTCGATCAGGGACGGTCCCAGCTGCGTGCCCTGCCCCTGCGGGCCGTGGCAGCTCGCGCAGCTCTGCAGGTAGAGCTGGCTGCCCCGGCCGCCCGGCCCGGCGGGTGCGGTCGCGGTGGGGGTCGGCCCGGCGGTCGCGGTGGGGGTCGGCGCGGGGGCGAGCGCCGCCGGACCGGCGGCGAGCAGCAGCACCGCCCCCGCCGCGAGCATCCGGTGCGGGTGCGCGCTGGGCAGCCGGGTCGCTGGTCGGATACGCCGCATCGGTCAGCCCGCGGTGTAGAGGTAGGCGACGATGTCCTGCGCGTCGATCGCGCTGACGCCCAGGTTCGGCATGGCGGTGCCGGGCTCCACGGCCTGCGGATCGGTGATCCAGCGGCGCAGGTTGTCGGCGTTGTTCGGCAGCTCACCGGCGATGTAGGAGCGGGCGCCGAACTGGGTCAGCGGCGGGCCCACCAGCCCGTTGGCCCGGTTGATGCCCGGGATGGTGTGGCAGGATCCGCAGCCGTACTGGGCGATCAGCTGCGCGCCCCGGTCGGGCCACCCGGCGTGCGACTGCGGGGGCGGCGGTGGCGGGGCCGTCGAGGCGCAGCCGGGGACGGCGACGATCGGCAGGCCGACGAGGGCCGCGCCGAGCGCCCGGAGGGTACGGGTCAGCGTCATCGGGCCGTCCCTTCCGATCTGGCCTCGACCGGCCGGCCCGGCGGTGCCGGCGGTGCCGGCGGCGGCCCATCGAGGTCCCCGGCCATCTGTAGCAGCCAGCGCAGGAACACGCTGAGCGCCGCGACCAGTACGGCCACGTCCATCGGCGCCCACATCAGCAGCCCGGCGAGCTGCTGGTCGGTCAGCGGGTCGGGGCCGAGCACGCGCACCGGGTAGATCGGTTCCGGGGCGAAGGTGAGCACGGCGCCGAGGGCGGAGGCGGGCAGCATGGTGCCCACCAGCAGCAGCACGGTCACCGGGGCGGGCGGACGGTGCCGGGCGGCGCCGAGCACCGGCGCCCAGAACAGCCAGGCCGTGCCCAGCAGGCAGAGGTGCTCGACGTAGTGCACGGCGGGCCGGTCGACCGCGGCGACGTAGGGCCCCGGCAGGTGCCAGAACCAGAGCGCGACCATCTGCGCCGCCCCGGCCAGCAGGGCGTACGCGGTGGGCCGGCGCAGCCGACGTACCGGTGATGCCACCCGGCAGCGGGCGAACAGCCGGCGCAGCGGCGGTGGCGCGGCCAGGCTCAGCGGTAGCCCCGCGGCGCCGGCCGCGAGCAGCGGCCCCGCCACCAGCAGGAGCAGCATGTGCTGGGTCATGTGGCCGGCGAACGAGGACTCGGCCAGCGCGTGCACCGGGCCTTGGTCCGCGGCGAGCACCACCAGCACGCCGGCGCCGAACGCGCCCACCCGCCAGGCCGGCAGGACCGCTCCGGCACCCCGTCGGTGCCACAACTCGTGGACGCCTCGGCCGTAGCCGGCGGCGAGCACGCAGGTCGCGACGACCGCCAGCATGGTCAGCAGGCTCTCGGTCGGGGCGTCCGGGCCGTGTGCCCGGTAGACGTTCACCGCTGACATGGCGGGAACACCAGCACGGCGATCCCGCCGAGCACGATGATGGTGACGAACAGCAGGTTGGCCCAGACGCCCAACCCGGCGAGCATCCGGGACCGGGCGTAGGCGCGGCCCGCCGCCCCGGCCGCCTGAGCCGCCGCGGTGCGCCGCCAGGCCAGCACGGCCACCAGTAGGGATCCCACGGCGACCAGGCCGGGGATCACCACGGCCAGCCCGACGACCTGCCAAAGCGGCAGGGCCAAGATCGACTCCGAGCCGGCGGCGCAGGCCAACTCGTCCAGCGACCAGGCGGCGAGCAGGTGAACCGCCCAGGCGACGGCTCCGCCGAGCACGCCGTACCAGAGCAGCAGCCCGCCGGCCAGGCGGACTCGGGAGTCGGGCCGGGTGGTCATCACAGCCGCGGGGAGAGGTAGATGGTGAACAGGATGCCGACCCACACCGTGTCGACGAAGTGCCAGTAGATGGCGGCGTTGCGGACCCGTTCGTGGCGGTGGGACCCGAAGCTGCCGCCGCGCAGCGAGGCGGCGAGCAGCCACCCGATCATCATCAACCCGACCGAGACGTGCAGCCCGTGGAAGCCGGTGATCACATAGAACAGCGAGCCGTAGACGTTGGTGGTCAGGGTGTGCAGCTTGAGGTCGTCGGAGTACTCCTTCACGAGCAGGCCCATGAAGGACAGCCCCATCACCAGGGTCGCGGTGAGGCCGGCCTGCAGGCGCCAGCGCTGGCCCCGCCGGATGCCGTGTTCGGCCCAGACCACCGGAATGCTGCTGGGCACCAGCACCAGGGTCATCAACAGCGGGATGAGCAGCTTCGGCTTCTCGAGGCCGCCCGGCGGCCACTGGGAGCCGAACTGGAAGCGGAGGTAGAAGTAGCTGCCGAGCAGGCAGGCGAAGAGGGTGGCCTCGGTGGCCACGAACATCACCATGCCCCACCAGCCGGTCGGCCGGCCGACCGGCAACTCCGTGCTCAGCGCCTCCGCGTTGGTGGCCGCGGCCACCACCCCGCCGCGGTCGGTCATGCCGCCACCCCCAGTTCCTCCTCCGGGCGACGGGGCGGCCAGAGCCAGGCCGCGATCGTCGCCGCCACCACCAGCACCGAGATCACCGCCACCGGATAGAAGGCGAACAGCATCATGACGAAGAAGACCAGCAGCGCCCCGGCGAGCAACAGCGGTTTCAAGCTGGACTCCGGCATCTCGACCGCCCGTTCGTAGCGGGCGTCCAGTTCGCTGGTGAACACCGTGCGTTTGCCGTCGCTGAGGATGCGGTCCTCGGTCGCCCCCGCGCCGGTGGATTCGGCGGTCCGTTCGTCCCAGGCGGGGTGCAGGCTGTGCACCATCGGGATGACCGCAAAGTTGTACGGCTCCGGCGGCGAGGCCGCCGTCCACTCCAGGGTGTCGCCCTCCCACGGGTCCGGCGGGGCCGGCCGCCCCCGCAGCACGGCGTGCACGATGCCGGCGAGCACCAGCAGCAGCCCGAGCGCCAGCACGTAGGACCCAACCGTGCTGACCAGGTTCCAGCCGTCCCAGCCCGGCTCGCTGGTGTAGGTGTAGATCCGGCGGGGCATGCCGAACAGGCCGGTGAGGTGCATCGGGAAGAACGTGACGTGCATGCCGGTGAAGACCAGCCAGAACGCCCACTTCCCCAGCCCTTCGTGGTACATCCGGCCGGTGATCTTGGGAAGCCAGAAGTAGACCCCGGCGAGCATCGGGAAGACCGACCCGCCGATCAGCACGTAGTGGAAGTGCGCCACCACGAAGTACGAGTCGGTGACCTGCTGGTCGAACGCGGTCACCGCGACCATCGCGCCGGTGAACCCGCCGAGCAGGAAGGTCACGAGGAACCCGATGACGAACAGCATCGGCACCCGCAGCACCACCCGGCCGAGCAGCATGGTGGCCAGCCAGGCGAAGAACTGGATTCCCGAGGGGATGGTGATGATCGTGCTGGCCGCGCTGAAGAAGCTGTAGGACAGTTGCGGCAGCCCGGTGGCGAACATGTGGTGCACCCACACGCCGAACGAGAGGATCGAGATCGCGACGATCGCCAGCACGATCAACGGGTAACCCACGATGCCCCGGCGGCTGAACACGGGCAGCACGGCGGAGACGATCCCCAGCCCCGGCATCACGATGATGTACACGTCGGGGTGCCCGAAGATCCAGAACAGGTGCTGCCAGAGCAGCACGTTGCCGCCGCCGCTCGGGCCGAAGAAGTGGGTGTCGAAACGACGGTCGAGGAAGAGCAGGGCGTTGTCCGCGTTCAATGCCGGCAACGCGAAGATCACCATGAAGGAGGTGGCCACGATCGCCCAGACGAACAGCGGCACCCGGTTGAGCGACATGCCCGGCGCGCGCAGTTTGATCGAGGTGACGATGAAGTTGATCGACGCTGAGGCGGTGGAGATGCCGAGGAAGAGCAGGCCGAGCGAGTAGATGTCCATGTGCAGCCCCGGGTTGTGCTGCAGTTGGTTGAGCGGCGCGTAGGCGAACCAGCCGTTGTTCGGCGCGGCCCCGAAGGGCACGCTGGCCCACATGAACAGACCGGCGAACAGGAACACCCAGTAGCCGAAGGCGTTCAGCCGGGGGAACGCCATGTCGCGGGCGCCGATCATCAGCGGGACGAGATAGTTGCCGAATCCGAAGAGCATCGGGGTGGCGAACAGGAAGATCATCGCCGTGCCGTGCATGGTGAACAGCTGGTTGTACTCCTGCGGGGAGAGCACACCGGACTCGGGCTGGGCGAGCTGGGTCCGCATCACCAGGGCGCTGACCCCGGCGAGCACGAAGAAGAACCCGGCCGTGATCAGGTAGCGGCGGCCGATCCGCTTGTGGTCGGTGGTGCTGAACCATGTCTTCAGCGAGGGACGCTCGCCCCAGTGCTCGGCCAGCCGGGCCAGGTCGTCGCCGGTGAGGCCGGCGGGTGGGCTCGTGGTCGTCGACATGTCCCCACCTACTCCAGCGACCGCAGGTACGCGATGAGGTCGGGCAGCCGGGCCGCGTCGACCGGCTGCGGGGGCATGGCGTTGCCCGGCTTGACCGTCTGCGAGTCGGCGATCCAGCCGCCCAGGTGGCCGGCGTCGTTGGGCACCGCCCCGGCCCCGATGCTCCACCGGGAGCCGATGTTCGACAGGTCCGGCCCGACCTTCCCCTGCGCGCCGGTGCCGCGGATGCTGTGGCAGCCGGCGCAGGTGCCCTGGACGAACGTCTGCTGGCCGCGGCGCTCGGCGTCGGTCTGCGGCTGCCGGGCCCCGGCGTTCAGGCGGGCCAGCCAGGCGTCGAACTCGGCGCGGGGCTGCGCGACGACGAGGAACGCCATGTGGGCGTGCTGGGTGCCGCAGTACTCGGCGCACTGGCCGCGGTAGCTGCCGGCCCGCTGCGCTTGCAGCCAGGTCTCCCGGGTCTCGCCGGCGATCAGGTCCATCTTCGGCATCAGCTGCGGCACCCAGAAGCTGTGCAGCACGTCGTCGGTGCGCAGCCGTACCCGCACCCGCTCCCCCACTGGGATGCGGATCTCGTTGGCGGTGGCGCCGGACGTGCCCGCGTAGCGCACCTCCCACCACCAGGTGTGGCCGATGACCTCGACGGTGGGCGCGTCCGCGTCGGGTGCCGCGCCGAGCGCGGCGAGGTCGCGCAGGCCGATGCCGTAGACGGTCACGAGGATGACGACCGGGATCGCGGCCCCGGCGATCGCGACGAAGCGCAGCGGTTGCCCGTGGCGTACCCGCACGTTGCCCCGCCGGAACACCAGGGCCCAGGCCAGCAGCGCCATGACCTCGACGAACACGGCCACGGAGATCCAGAACAGCAGCCACCACAGGCCCGCGACACGGATCGCCCCGGTGCCGCCCGGGTTGAGCGCGGACGGCGAGTCGCCGGCGCAGCCGGTGAGCAGGCACAGGCCGAACAGCGTGGCGACGACCGGACGTGGTCGCGGGCGCCGGCGGGGCGAACCCAGGCTCGTCTGCGGTGTCGTCTCCATCGGAACGGACAGTAGACCGGCTTGTTCGCTTGCGCGCCTTTTACGACGATTTGCGGCTAAGGACCCCTTCGCACCTTATGGTGGAGCCCGCAGTTCTGCTCCTCCGGCAAGTGCCCACGGGCGCGGACAGGGAGATCATGCGATCCTCCACGGTGGACCTGATCGCGGACACCGCCCGAGCGGCCGCCGCACGCCGCACGGCCGCCTGGCTGGCCGGCGGGCTGAGCGCCGCCGCGGCGGTGGCTGGTGGCTGGCTGGCGCCCCCGGACGCGGTGCAGGGCCAGGCGCAACGGCTCATGTACCTGCACGTCCCCGCCGCCTGGGTGGCGTACGTCGCGTTCGCCGTCGTGCTGGCCGCCGGCGGCGCGTACCTGGTCGGGGGCGACCTGCGCTGGGACCGGTTCGCCCGGGCCGGCGCGGAGGTCGGCGTGGTGCTCACCGCCGTCGCCATCGGCACCGGGTCGCTCTGGGGACACCTGGTCTGGGGCACCTGGTGGGCGTGGGACCCCCGGCTGGTCAGCACGGCCCTGCTGCTGTTCGCGTACACCGGTTATCTGGCCCTACGCCGGACGGTGAGCGAGCGGACCGGGGCGCGTGACGGCGGTGACCATCGAGTGGCGCGGCCGGCGGCGATGGTGGGCGTCGCCGGGTTCCTGCTCGTCCCGGTGGTGCACTTCTCGGTGGTCTGGTGGCGCTCGCTGCACCAGCAGGCGACCGTGCTCGCCCCGCAGCGCCCGCCGATCGACGCGCGGATGGGGGTCGCGCTGCTGCTCGCCGTCGCCGCCGCCACGCTCGTCGCGTTCTGCGTCGTGCTGCACCGGGTGGTCCGGCTGGAGCGGCGGCTGACCGCCGACGCCTCCCCCGCTGCCGAGCGTGCACCGGCCCGGGTCGGATGATCCGGCGCCGGGTGGGCCGAGCCGCCCTCGTCGCCGTGCTGCTCGCCGCCGGTGGGCTGCTGGTCGCCGGCGCGCTGCGGGACACCCTGACCTACTACCGCACCCCCGCCGAGGTGCTCGACCACCCGGCCGCCGACGGGGAGCGGATCCGCCTCGGCGGTGACGTGGTGCCCGGGTCGCTACGCCACGACGGCGACCTGGTGGTGTTCCGCCTCGCCGAAGCCGGCCACGAGATCACCGTGCAGCAGCGCGGCGTGCCGCCGGAGACGTTCCGCGAGGGCGAGGGTGCGGTCGTCGAGGGCACCCTCGCCTCGGACGGCGTGTTCCACTCCGACCACGTGGTGGTCCGGCACGGCAACGAGTACCGCCCGTCCACCGACCCGGCGGGACCGGTCGATGCTCGGTGAGCTCGGCACCGCCAGCCTCGCGGCCGGCCTGGCCTGCGCCACCCTGACCGCCCTGCTCTGGCTGCGGGTGGCGCTGTTCGGTGCGCCCGCCCGGCCGGCCCGCCTCGGCGCCGCAGCGACCCTGGTGGCGGCCGTCGCCGCCTGCGCCCTGCTGGAGACGGCCCTGCTCCGGCACGACTTCAGCGTCCGGTTCGTGGCCGAGAACGGCGGACGCCAGGTGCCGCTGTACTACGCGGTGACCAGTCTCTGGTCCGCGCTGGACGGCTCGCTGCTGCTCTGGTTGCTGGTCCTCGGTGGCTACGCGGCGCTGCTGGCCCGGCAGCGCTACCCGACCCGGCTGCACGCGTACGCGATGGTGGTGGTCAGCACGGTCACCATGTTCTTCTTCGCGCTGTCCCGGTTCGCCGCGAACCCGTTCCGGCCGGTCGACCCGGTGCCCGCCGACGGTCCCGGACCGAACCCGCTGCTGCAGCAGCATCCCGCGATGGGGGTGCACCCGCCCCTGCTCTACGCCGGCTACCTCGGCCTGGTCGTGCCGTTCGCCCTCGCGCTCGCCGCCCCGCTGGCCGGGCCGGCGGGCCGCGGCTGGCTCCGGCTGGCGCGCCCGTGGGCGCTGGCGGCCTGGGCGGCGCTGACCGCCGGCATCGGGCTGGGCGCCTGGTGGTCGTACGCGGTGCTGGGTTGGGGCGGCTACTGGGCGTGGGACCCGGTGGAGAACGCCTCCCTGCTGCCATGGCTGACCGCCACCGCGTTCCTGCACACCGCCCTCGGACGGGCCGCCGGCCGGGCCGCCTGGAACACCACGCTGGCCACCGCGAGCTTCATCCTGGTGCTGCTCGGCACCTTCCTCACCCGCTCCGGCGCGGTGGCCAGCGTGCACGCCTTCACCGACTCGCCGCTCGGGCCGATGCTGCTCGGCTTCGTCCTGCTGGCCGTCGTGGTGTCGACCGTGGCGACCGGACGGCGTACCGCCCGACCGGCCCGCCGGGGCGCCCCGGTGCTGTCCCGGCCGACGGCCGTACTGGTCAACGGCGTGCTGTTGGTGACCATCGCGGCGGTGGTGCTGGTCGGCACGGTCTTCCCGCTGCTCTCCGCGCCGCTCGGCGGGGTACGCGCCGCCGTCGGACCCGCCTACTACCAGCGCACCGCGGTGCCGCTGGCGATCGTGGTGCTGCTGCTCGCCGGGGTGGCACCGGCGCTGCGCGACCGGGCGCGGGGACTGCGCCGGCTCGCCGTGCCCGGCGGTGCCGCCCTGGCCACGGTGGCGGTGGTGGGCCTGCTCAGCCGGCCCGGGCTGCCCGCGCTCACCGCGTTCGGCGCCGCGGCGTTCATGCTCGCCGGTCTGGCCGGGCAGCTGGTCGACCGGCTGCGGGCCCGCAACCGCGTGGTCGGCCTCGCCGGGCTCGTCGCGCACGCGGGGATCGCCCTGGTCGCGGTGGGCGTCGCCGGATCCTCGGCGTACGGCCGGGACACCGAGGGGACGATCCACACCGGGGAGACCCTGCGGGTGGCCGGGGTGAGCGTACGGCTGGACGGCGTGGACCGGTCCGCCGGCGACGGTGGCATGGCGGTCGGCGCCCGGCTCCGGCTCACCGGGGCGGACGGCACGGAACGGACGGTCACCCCGGCGCTGCGCTACCACCCGGCGCGGGACGCCACGGTGACCGTGCCGGCGATCGACACCGGGCCGCTGCGGGACACGTACGTCACCCTGATCGCGGTCGCCGCCGACAGCGGCAGCGCGACCGTACGGCTCGCGGTGAACCCGCTCGTCGGGCTGCTCTGGGCCGGCGGGGCGCTCACCGCCGCCGGTGGGCTCGTCGCGGCGGCCGGCGCCGCCCGCGCCCGGCGGCGACCGACCGGGCAAACCGTCGGTCGACCTCCGTCGCCAGTCGCCGCCGGCCCGCAAGCCACCGCCGCGGAAGCCGCCGACCCAGGAGCCGGCGGACCGGAAGCCGCCGGATGAGCCGCCGGACGCTGCGCCTACCGGCCGGGCTGCGCCCCGGACCGGCGGTGGTGCTCGCCGTCACCGTCGCCGTCGGCACGCTGGTCGCCCTCGGCCTGCGCGCACCGGACACGCCGGCGAGCACGGACTCCGACACGTCGGCACCGGCGCCCGCCCCCGCCCTGTCCGGCACCACATTGGACGGTGGGCGGTTCGACCTGGCCACGGCCCGGGGGCACGTGGTGCTGGTCAACGTCTTCGCCTCCTGGTGCGGCCCCTGCCGCGACGAGCTGCCGCTGCTGGTCGACGCCGAGCGCCGGTGGTCGCCGCACGGCCTGCGACTGGTCGGGCTGAACGTCCGGGACGGTGCCGAGGCGGTCCGGGCCCTGCTCGACGAGACCCACGCGACCGGGCTGACCGTGCTGCCCGACCCGGACGGCACCCGGTCGGTCGACTGGGGCGTACGCGGGGTGCCGGAGACCTTCGTGGTGGACCGCGACGGCCGGATCGTGGAGCGGCAGCGGGGCGTGGTGACGCAGGCCTGGCTGGAGCAGCGGGTGGCGCCGCTGCTGTCCGGTTGAGGTGGCGGGCGGCCCTGGCCGCGCTCGTACTCACCGCACTGGTCGTCGGCGCCGCGGTGGGGCTGCTGCGCTCGGCCGGCGGCACCGGCGGAGAGGACCGGGTCCACGAGGTGGCCGCCGGACTGCGTTGCCCGGCCTGCCAGGGCGAGTCGGTCGCCGACTCCCGGTCGCCGATCGCGGCCGCGATGCGGCAGGTGGTGGCCGACCAGCTCGCCCAGGGTCGGGACCGGGCCGAGATCCGCCGGTGGTTCGTCCAGCGGTACGGGCCGGAGGTGCTGGCCGAGCCACCCGCCCGCGGGGCCACGGTGCTGCTGTGGGCCGTGCCCGCGCTGGCCCTCCTGGGCGCCGGCTACGCCGCCCTGCGTACGCTGCGCCCCCGCCGGGCCCCGGCCCGGGGCGTCGCGGCACGGCCGACGCCGGCCGGCCGGGCCGCCCGCCGGGCGTGGTGGGCGGGCACGGCCGGGCTGGTCTCCCTCGTGGCCACGGTCGCGATCGCCGCCGAGCGCCTGGACCGGCCGCCGGAACAGCCCCCGGCCGACCCGGTCGCGGTCACCGTGCAACTGGCCCGTGACCTGGAGAGCCAGGACCGGTACGCGGCCGCGGCCCAGCTCTATCGCGAGGCCCTGCGGGACCGACCGGACGTCGCGATCCGCCTGCGGCTCGCGTTCGCCCTGCTCCGGGCCGGCGACGCCGCCGCGGCCGAGCAGGCGGCGCGGGAGGTCCTCGCCCAGACGCCGGACTCGCCGGACGGCCTGCTCGTGCTGGGGCTGGCGCAGCGCGGCGAGCACGCGGCGGAGGCGGCGCGCACCCTGCGTCGGTTCCTCGCCGTCGCCCCGGAGCACCCGGCCGCCCCGGAGATCAGCCGACTCTTGTCGGCCGGACCCTGAGTCCGGCCGGTCGCCGGTCCCCGTCCTCGGCCCGGCAGCACGGCAGCACGGCAGCACGGCGGCGCGGCAGCACGGCGGCGCGGCAGCACGGCGGCGCGGCGGCGCGGCGGCGCGGCGGCGCGGCGGCGCGGCAGCACGGCGGCGCGGCGGCGCGGCAGCACGGCGGCGCGGCGGCAGGGAGGCACAGCGCCACGGCGGTGCGGCCGCACCGACGGTCCGGGGGCGCGGCGTGGGAGAGCGACCCCGACAGGCGTCAGCCGCGCCGGCCGGAACGGGCCAACAGGAAACCGACGGCCAGCCCCGCCGCGATGGCGACGACGGCCCTGACGGTGACGACCGACCGGAGCTTGCCGAGCCCCTGCCGGGGGTCGACGAACGCCCCGGCGATGTCGCCGGCCGTGCCCACCACCAGGTCACTGATCCGATCCGTGTTCATCACCCGCCGCCTTCCTCGTCCACTCGTGCCCGGCACCGGGGTTCGGATTGCCGTCACCGCTTCCGGGCCCGCGCGGTGGCCCGGGCGTTGGCCTTCTCGATCGCCCGGACCAGTTCGTCCCGGCCCAGGTCCTGCGGGTTGTCGATACCGACCCGGCGGGCCACCTGGTCGAGGTGCCCCTTGCTGGCGTTGGCGTCCACACCCTGTGCGGTGGGGCGCGGTCGCCGCTGGGACGCCGGCGCACCCTGGGCCGCCTGCGGATCGGACGGCCCCCGGTGCTCCTTGGGTTCCCAGTGGTCGCCGACCTTCTCGTGGGTGTGTTTGAGCGACGCGTACGCGGTGCGGTGCGCCCGCTCGCCCTCGCCGTACGTCTCCTCCGCCGCTTCGAGGGTCTTCTTGTAGGTGCGGACCGCCTTGTCGTCCGACCGGGCGACGGTCGACGGCACCTCGTTCCGCATCTCCTCGGCCTGCCGGTGCTTGTCCGTCATGACGCGAGGTCCTCCTCAAGGCCGGCAACGGTGGTCATCGTGGGCGGCGGCTCAGCGTTTGAGCGCGTCCCGGGCGGCGGTGGACCCGGCCGGCACGACCCGCCCGGCGGTGGCGGAGACGGCGTCGCGGACCTCGTCGGCGAGCCGGGCGGAACTTCCCCCCGCCGCCCGCAGCTGGTTCAGCCCCAGCCGGGCCAACAGCGCCGCTGTCGCCAGGTAGCCGGCGGTGAGTCCGGCCGCGGCCAACCGGCGCGGCAGGAACGCCTCCAACATGCGCAGCACGGTCGTCGAAGCCGCTCCCGCGCCCAGCACCAGGCAGCCGCCGGCGGCGGCGAGCAGGGCGACGCCGAGCCCGGCCGGCCGGGCGGCGTCCGCCAGCTGGCCACGCACCGAACGGACCTCCGCCCGGACCACCTCGGCCACGTCCTCGGCCAGACGATCGGCCGGGCTGACCGGGCGCCCGCCCCCTTCGGGCGGATTCGCGGCAACATCACCCATCAGGGCTTCCCCTCCTCGTACCCCTCCTCGCGTTGCTACCCCGGAACGGCCGCGGCATGCGTCGTGGCCGGCGCCGGGCCGCCCGCGCTCCCCCTGGCCGCGCCGGGTGGGCCGTCGCGCCGGGCGGCAAAGCCCTATAGCGGCGCGTCCGCCAGCCGGGTCCACAGCCGCTGACGGGAGCGGAACCTGGCCGCCGCCGCGACGACCAGCACCGCCGACGAGCCCAGCACCGCGCCGAGGAACGCGGGCAGGCCGGGCTGGACGCCGCCGGGCAGAACCACCAGAACGAGGACGACCGAGCCGACGGTCACCCCCCGGCGCATCAGGACGCCCCGGGCGGCCGCCGCGAGGGGTACGACCGCCCACAGCAGATACCACGGGTGCACCACCGGGCCGGCGAGGACCAGCACAGCCAGGCACAGGCCCAGCGCGGCCACCGGTCCGATCCCGGCGGCGCGCCGCCACAGGGCCAGGCTGACCCCCGCGGCGAGGACCAGCCCGACCAGCCAGAAGACCCGGACGGTGGGCTCGACCGCAAGGCCGTTCAGGTGGTGCAGCAACGTCCCGGCCGCCCAACCGAGGTCCGTGGTGATCGACATCCAGGTGTGGGCGTGGGTGGGCGCGCCCAGGGCGCGTACCCAGCCGAAGCCGCTCTTCGTCGCGGCGGCGACGGCCAGGCTGGTGACGGCGACGACGATGATGGTCCGCTGGGCCGCGCGCAGTCGTCTGCGTCGGCCGGCGAGGTACCGCGCCCAGATCGGGATGACGAAGGCGATCGCCACCACCGCCGGTGCCTTGACGAGGGCGGCGAGCATGATCACCAAGATGCCGGACGCCGGCCGTCGCCGGAGCGCCAGAAGCAGCCCGACGCACATCAGGCCCAGCATCACCGCCTCGTTGTGGGCGTCGCCGATCAGGTGCAGCAGCACGAGGGGGTTGAGCACGCCCAGCCACAGGGCCGCGTCCGGCCGCACCCCGCACAGGGCGGCCAGCCGGGGCACCGACCAGGCCAGCAGGCCCACGCCCAGCAGTGCCAGCACCCGCATCCCGACGATGCCGGCCCAGACGCCGCCGCCGGTCAACGCGGTCACTGCCGCGGCGAGCTGGAGGAAGATCGGACCGTACGGCGCCGGCGTGTGCTGCCAGATGTCGGGCACGTTGACGGTGAGGGGGCCGCCCAGGGCGGACGGCCCCACCCGGTAGGCGTCCAGGCCGGCCACCGTCATCGCGCCCTGCGCGAGGTAGCTGTGCACGTCACCGCTGAAGATCGGGGTGATGAGAGCGAACGGCGCCGCCCACCACGCCGCCGTCGTGACCAGTTCCCGGCCGGACGGGCCGTCACCGGCGCGCACCGACCTGCCGACGCGCCACCAGGCCAGCAGGAGCATCGCGAGGCCGACGTAGACCACGGACACCGACAGCGTCGTCAACGTCCGCAGGTCGTGGAGGAGGGGCAGGTCGATCGCGAGTTCGCCGAGCGGCAGCACGCCGGCCAGCAGCCCGCCCACCGCGATCACGGTCGAACCGAGCATGCCGAGCAGCCGGTGACGGGGTGCCCGCGAACGCGTGGGTGACGCCGGGCGAGCCGGTGCGGGAGCATCACGCAGAACCATCAGCAACCATTCGTCCGTCGGTTCACCTCGACAGAGGCAGTCCGCTACGGCGTCGCCGGTGCTCCCGGCCAGAGGTGCCGAGTGATGCGGAGGTGCCACGCGGGCGCGTGGGGCGCGGGTTCCCCGCGCACGGCCGACCTAACCTCAACGGCTCAGCCGCTGGTAGCGGCGTACGGCCAGGGGCGCGACGAGCGCGATGAGCAGCACCGGCCACCCGACGGCCAACAGCAACGCGTGCTGCGCCGCCCACGACTCGCCGCCGATGCCCGGGTTGCCGAACAGTTCCCGCGCCGCCGCCACGGTGGCGGAGAGCGGATTCCACGCGGAGATCGCGCCGAGCCAGGCCGGCATCAGGTCCGGCGCGACGAAGACGTTGGACAGCGCGGTGAGTGGGAAGGCCAGCGGGAACACGATCACGCTGACCGTGTCCGGGTTCGGGACGGCGAGCCCCAGGAGGATGCCCACCCAGGTCAGCGCCAGCCGCAGCAGGAGGATCAGACCCACCGCCACCAGCGCGTCGCCCACGCCGTGGCGCCATCGCCAGCCGACGAGCAGGCCGCAGACGACCAGGGTGGCCATCTCCAGCAGCGCACGGATGACGTCGGCACCGGCCCGCCCGGTCAGCAGGGCGGACCGGGCCATCGGCATCGACCGGAACCGGTCGACCACACCACGGCTGGCGTCGGCGGCGACGCCCGACGCGGTGGCGCCGAGGCCGTAGAGCATCGTCATCACGAAGACCCCGGGCAGCAGGAACTCCCGGTAGTTGCCGTCGCCGGGCACCGCCATCCCGCTGCCGAACACGTAGCCGAAGACGAGCACGAACATGATCGGCAGGCTGAAGTAGAGGATGATCTCCTCGGGCGACTTGGCCACGTGCCACATGTTGCGGCCGGTCATTACCCAGCCGTCGTGCACCGCCCAGCTCAGCCGGGCCGGCGTACCGGCGGACTCCGGCGATGCCGCGACGTCGACGGACGGTCGCCTCACCTCGGTGGTCATGCGACCACCTCCGCCTGCCGGGCGGAGCCGGCGGGCTCGCGCTGGGTGAGCCACAGGAACGCCTCGTCGAGGGTGGGTCGACGCAGGGCGATGTCCTCGACCGCCACCGCGGCGTCCTGCAGCGCCCGCATGACGTCGGCGAGAGCGGCGACCCGGTCCACGACGGGGGCGCTGAGCTGTCGGATCTCCGGGTCGACCGTCACCGGCCCGCCGGCGGTCCGCTCGACGATGCCGGCGGCGGCGGGCAACTGCGCGGCGTGCCGGAGCACCAGTTCGATCCGGTCCGCACCGATCCTGGCCTTCAGCTCGGCCGGGGTGCCATCGGCGATCACCCGGCCGGTGTCCACCACCGAGATCCGGTCGGCGAGCTGGTCCGCCTCCTCCAGGTACTGCGTGGTGAGCAGCACGGTGGTGCCGTCGGCGACGAGGGACCGGACGGCAGCCCAGAGGCCGTTGCGGCTACGGGGGTCCAGCCCGGTGGTCGGCTCGTCGAGGAACAGCACCTGCGGCGTTGTCATCAGGCTGGCGGCCAGATCGAGCCGGCGCCGCATCCCGCCGGAGTACGCCCCGGCGGACCGGTCCGCCGCGTCGGCCAGCCCGAACTGCTCGAGCAGCTCGTCCGCCCGCTGCCGGGCCACCCGTGCCGGCAGGTGGCGGAGCCGACCGAACAGGACCAGGTTCTGCCGTCCGCTGAGGCGTTCGTCGACGGCGGCGTCCTGCCCGGTCAGGCCGATCGCGTGGCGGACCCGTTCGGGCTGCCCCGCCACGTCGTACCCGGCGACCCGGGCCCGGCCGGCGTCGAACCGCAACAGGGTGGCCAGGATCCGCACGGCGGTGGTCTTCCCGGCGCCGTTCGGTCCCAACAGCCCGCAGATCGTGCCGGCGGGCACGGCCAGGTCGAACCCGTCGAGGGCGAAGTTGCGGCCGTACCGCTTGCGCAGTCCCTCGGCCATGATGGCTGGTGTCTCGTTGGTCATGTCGGCAGCCTCACCGCGGGCGCTGACCGATCACGCACCGGGCGCTGACGGCGCGGCCGCGACGCCGTCAGCCGGCGTCCAGCAACGCCGTCGCCTCGGGCCGGCCCATGGCGGCGCCCCGGGCGAAGGCCCGCTCGTAGGCGGTGTCGCCGAGGCGGTCCCGGGCCACAGCCGCCATCGGCGTCGCGTGCGCGGCGGCCACGGCACCAGGCAGCAGCGCCGTCAGGGCACCGAGCAGCACCACCGCCCGCTCGTCGGCGCCGCGCCGCAGCACCGGCCCGGCGAGGCCCTCCAGGGCGGCGGTGAGCAGCGGCGGGTCCCAGGCCCCGACGGTCGCGCCGAGCACCTGCCGGTAGCGGAGGCGGGCGGTCGTCGGGTCACCCGCCGCCTCGGCCGTTTGCCCGAGGGCGACCAGCGCCGCCAGCCGGACCACCTCGGCGCCGAACCAGCCGGCGGGGCACTCGGCCAGGGCCTGCTCGCCGAGTTGTCGGGCCTCGGTCAGGTCGCCGCGCCGCCGGGCGATCTCGCCGAACCCGAGGTGGGCCGCGGCGAGCAGTTCCGGCGCTCCGGCCGGTTGGGCAAGCGTCACGACCCGCCGGTAGTCGTCCTCCGCTCCGGCCAGGTCGTGGGCCCCGAGCCGGCCGTCGGCCCGGGTACGCAGCAGCTCGGCCATGTCGAGCGTGGAGCCGAGTTCGTCGGCCAATCGCAGTGCCTCGTCCAGCGGTCCGGTGGCCGCCGTGGGCTCACCGGCGCGGTAGGCCACCTCGGCCAGTGAGGTGAGCGTGAGGATGGTCCCCCACCGCTCGCCGAGGGCGCGGAAGCCGTCGAGGGCGACCGTGAGTGCCGCCCGGGACCGGTCGAACCGGCCGTCGAGCAGCCACATCATCCCGAGTCCGAGGGAGCCCAACGCACGGGTCCACGGGTCGGCACCGAGCAGCCCGCCCCAGCCGTCGCGGGCGCGCAGCAGCGCCTGCCGCTCGGGAGACGGCGGCCCGGCGGCCATCCCGGACAGGTAG
This sequence comes from Micromonospora sp. SL1-18, assembly GCF_047921505.1. Classification (NCBI taxonomy): domain Bacteria; kingdom Bacillati; phylum Actinomycetota; class Actinomycetes; order Micromonosporales; family Micromonosporaceae; genus Micromonospora; species Micromonospora sp. SL1-18. The sequence continues at coordinate 35,736 of NZ_JBLROA010000011.1, forward strand.
AGCGCGAACGGGAACCCGGGCGGCCGGCCCAGCTGCCACAGGATCGCCACGGCCGGTTCGACGTCGCGCCGAGTGGCGCCGCCCAGGAAGGCGACCAGCAGGCAGAGCGCGTACTCCTCGGCCAGCCCGGGCGGCGGTCCGTCGAGCCGTTCGACGAGCTGGCCGGCGACCGCTGCGGCGTCGCCCCGCAGACCCCGCAGCCACCAGTAGAACGACAGGGCGGCGACCAGCCGCAGCGCGTCGCACGTGTCACCGACGGCCACCGACTGGCGCAGCGCCGCGTGCAGGTCGTCGCGGTCGGCGTCCAGCCGCCGCAGCCACTCCAGTTGCCCCGGGCCGCGCAGCCGCGTGTCGCCGGTGCGGGCCAGGTCGAGGAAGTACGCCGCGTGCGCGCGGCGAAGCCGCTCGGCCTCCCCCGCCTCGGCGAGCTGTTCGGCGGCGAACGCGCGTACCGTCTCCAGCATCCGGAACCGCCCGCCGGCGGCCTCCACCAGGGACTTGTCCACGAGACCGGACAACACGTCGACAACGTCGGCGTCGAGCGGCGCGCAGACCCGCTCGACGGCGGCCAGGTCGGCGCTGCCGGCGAACACACTGAGCCGACGCGCCAACCGGCGCTCGGTCTCGTCCAGCAGGTCCCAGCTCCACCGCACCACCGCCCGCAGCGTCTGGTGCCGCGGCTCCGCGACCCGGCTGCCCCGGTTGAGCAGCCGGAACCGGTCGTCGAGACGGGCGGCGACCTCCGCGACCGGCAGCGCCCGCAGCCGCGCCGCGGCCAGTTCGATGCCCAGCGGCAGGCCGTCGAGCGTACGGCAGATCCGCAGGACCGGCCCGACGGTGTCGGCGTCGACGGTGAAGCCCGGTGCCACGTCGGCGGCGCGGTCGGCGAAGAGCCGCACCGCCGGACACTCCCGGGCGAGGTCGGGCGTGGCGACGGGGGACGGCACCGGCAGGCCGATCACCGGGCACAGCGCCTCGCCGGGCACACCGAGCGGTTCCCGGCTGGTGGCCATGACGCGCAGCAGCGGAGCGGCGCCGAGCAGCCGGGCGGCGAGCCGGGCCGCGTCGGCCACCACGTGCTCGCAGTTGTCGAGCACGAGCAGCAGCCGCCGGCCGGCGAGCGCCGCGACGAGGCGACCGACGGCCTCCCCCGAGCCACCCCGCCCGCCCAGCGCGGTGTCCCGCAGGTCGAGCGCGGCCAGCACCGCCGCGGTCACGTCCGCCCCCGGAGCCACCGCCGCCAGCTCGACCAGGCGCACCTCGCCGCCGTGCCGGGTCGCGGCCTCGATCGCCAATCGGGTCTTGCCGGCGCCGCCGGGGCCGTGCAGGGTGACCAGCCGGCCCGCGCCGAGCAGTTCGTCGACCCGGCGCAGCTCCGACTCCCGGCCGACGAAGCTGGTGAGCTGGCTCGGCAGGTTGTCGCCGCCCGACCCGGCAGGTGCCGGCGGCGCCTCGTCCCGCAGCAGCGCCGTGTGCAGCGCGACCAGCTCGGCGGACGGGTCGGTGCCGAGTTCGTCGGCCAGGAGGCGGCGCAGTTCCGCGAAGGCGACCAGCGCCTCGGCCCGCCGGCCGCACAGGTGCAGCACCCGCATCAGCTGGCCGCGCAGCCGTTCCCGCAACGGGTACGCGCCGACCAGCTCCCGCAGCTCGGTGAGCAGCGGCTCGGCGGCGGACGGCCCGGGCCCCGCCCCGGCCAACCCGAGCTCCGCCTCGATCCGATCCTCGATCGCCGCCAGCCGGCGGTCCCGCAGCCGCGCCGCCCAGGCGGGCGCGAACGGCGCCTCGATCACGTCCGCCAGCGGTTCCCCCCGCCACAGCCCGAGCGCCTCGCGGAGCAGCTCGACGGCGTGCCGCCGGTCACCGGTGGCCAGCGCGGCGTGCCCCGCGCCGGCGAGCCTCGTGAAGCGGTGCACGTCGACGTCTTCCGGGTCGACCGCGAGCCGGTAGCCGGCCGGGTGGGACTCGACCGGGGCGGATCGCCCGGCGGGCCCGGCCAGGGCCTGGCGCAGCCGCGACACCTGCGACTGCAGTGCGTTCGCCGCCCGCGCGGGCGGGTCGTCGCCGTACAGGCCGTCGATCAGGCGGTTGGCCGGCACCACCCGCCCCGCGTCGAGCAGCAGCAGCACCAGCAGGGCGCGCAGCCGCGGGCCGCCGACGGCGATCCGCTGGCCGTCGGCCTGGAACACCTCCGTCGCGCCGAGGATGCCGAACCGCATGCCGTCGATTGTCGCCCACCTTGTCCGGACGCCCGCGACCAGTGCGGCCGGTCGGCGTTGCCCAGGTGCGACCGCATGGGGGTCGACAGCCAGTGTGCTCGGGTCACCGCACGGGTGGCTCCTGCGGTCGGCGGTCCGTCGGCCGTTGGGGCGGCACGGGCGTGCTGGGGAATTCCCGGTTGCCGGTCCACAGTGCCGGCACCGCGTCGGTGCTGTGGGCCAGCGCGTAGGCGATGCTCTCGTAGTTGACCCGCCAGCCGCGAAAGTGCGGCCACGACTGTGCGGCCGAGCGTTCCAGGGGGAAGCCGGCCCGCTGCACGTGCGCCACCGCCTCGGCGTACTCCTCGAAGGTGAGCCGCAGCGGGCCGTCCGGGCGGGGATCGGGATCGAACGGGATGCGGACGACGCGGGCGATGTCGCGCAGCGCGGTGAAGCCTGAGCGAAGCATCAGTCGTGCGGCCGGTACGGTCGCCGCCGTCGGGGCCAGGGAGATGTGCATCGCGGCGGCGTCCATCACCGCGATCAGGGCGATGACCCAGCCACGGTACGGGCGAGGTGAGCGGAACGCGAGCAGCACCGGATAGTTGGTGTGGGTCTCGCCTACGTCCGCGGCCAGCCGTTCCCAGTCCTCGTACAGCCCCCGCAGCTCGTCGACGGTGCCGACGAGGGCCTGCCGGGCCAGTAGTTCCGGCCCCCACGCGGGCGGGGAGACCCGGGACTCCAGCAGGGTGACCTCCAGTTCCCGTCGGTTGTAGGCGCCGTACAGCGTCGGCAGGTACGCGATCTGCAGCGCGATGACCAACGGCCCGCTCGCCGCGGCGAGGAAGTCCAGCGCGTTGAGCCGGCTGCGGACGTTGGACGCGAACCCGAGGGTGAACAGGCTGGAACCGGCCTCGCGGAAGGAATCCGCCCAGGACAGTCCGGAGAACGCGTACATGAGCAGCCCGTACCCGGCCAGCAGCCCGGCCAGCCAGGACCAGAGCATCGCGAGCAGCACGATCGGCGCCAACCAGGCGAGGAACCGGTCTCGTGCCTCGTAGCCATGCAGGGGCGCCGACAGCCGGCGCAGCAACCATCGGGCCAGCCGCCAGAGCACCCGGACCAGCGCCGAGCCCAGCCCGCGCGTCACCACCAGGTTGCGCAGGACGCTGCCCACCGTGATCACCAGGACGGCCAGGCCGGCCACTCCGGAGACCCACCGCATCAGGTCGTCCCCCGAACGGGTTTGCGCCACAACCGGTGCCAACGCAGCCGGCGCGCCGGTGTCATCGCGACCGCCTCGTCGACATGAACTCCCTCTCGGACCTGGCCAGTCGGGGCGGTGGGTGCATCGTCACTTTACAGCGTGTCCCATAAGTCTGTTGGGTCATGAGACACCGCCCTTCTCGGGCGTCCCTGCCGTCACGGATGTTCGTGGCGGTGGGGTTCCTCCGTCATCGGGGCTGGTTTCACCGGCGCGTGGGCGCTGGCCAGGGCCGTCCTCTCGGGAGGCGTTGGTGACCGGGCCTCGTACTTCGGGGTCCCGGGTCTGGGCATGGTGGTGTTCGGCCCAGACAGCGAGGTTGATCGCCGCGTTGACGTCCCGGTCCGCCGTATGCCCGCACTCGTCACAGGCGAAGATGCGGACGGACAGGGGTAGGGCCGGGCCGACGGTGCGGCAGGCACTGCACATTCTGGTGGACGGGTACCAGCGGGGCGCCGAGATGGCCTGCCCGCCCCGCCAGCGTTGCTGGTAGCCGATGATGCGAGCCAGATCCGCCCAGCCCGCATCGGAGATGGCGGCGGCCAGACGCCGGTTACGCAGCATGCCGGCGGTGTACAGGTCCTCCAGAACCAGCCGGTCGTGAGTCTTGACCAGCCGGTTGGCGACCTCGTGCAGGAAGTGTCGACGTACGTTCGCGACACGCAGGTGGGCCCGGCCCAGCCGGGCGACAGCCTCAGCCCGATTACGTGAGCCTCGCTGTTTACGGCTGACGTGGCGGGACAGACGCCGCAGCCTCGGCAGCGCGGTCCGCAACGGCCGCGGCGCATCACCGACACGCTCCACCTGCCGGCCGGTGGTGTCCGCGGCGACGATGAGGGCGGTGAGGCCGCGGTCGACGCCCACCCAACCGCTGCTGTCGGTGTCGGGGCGGGGTGGGTGCTGGCGGGCGGGATGCAGGTCCGCTGCCTCTACGGTCACGGTGATGGTCCATCGGCCTGCCCGGCACGAGACGGTGGCATACCGGATGCGGGCCCGGCCGGTGCGGATCATCCGCCGCAGGCGACGGGTGTCCTCCCGCACCCTCAGGACCCCGATCTCCGCAGACAGACACTGCGAGGTCCCCCCGTGGGATCTCCCACCCGGATGCTTGCCCGACCCGCCTTAATGGTGCAGCGGATCCGATACGACGACCGGGTGCGGGTCTTGCATTTGAATGTCGGGAACCCCACCCGACGGCCCGACCGTTTCCCCCGCCGCGATTCGGCCCAGGCGGTCAGGCCACGGCCCAGGTCGACGGCGGCTTCCTCACACACCTGCGCCCGCCACGCCACCCCCGTCGCCACGACCTCGACCGAACCGGCCGCATCGGCCACGAACCGGCGACCCGCCGCAGCCGAGCACTTCCACGAGTTGAACGCGTTGATCAGGCCAAAACCCGACCACGGCACCACCACCGGCACGCCCCGACGCTTCGCATCCAGGGCTTCCTTCAGCAGAGCCAGGCACTGGTTGAACGCGAACCGGGACGCCCCCGCATGACGGGCCAACACCACCACCTGCGACGGTGACGCGTCGACGGTGAACCGGAACGCGGTAAACCCTCCCACAGCCCCACAGCATGCCTGCCACCTACGATACTTCCGAAACACGGCGTAGCGCCGGACGGCGTGGTCGGGGGCGCGGACGGCGAGCCAGGCGCCGGGTCTCGCCTCGACCGCGATGTCGCAGCCGGTGTTGCCGGCGCGGCCGACCGCCGGGGGCGTCACCCGGTGGCGGCGCGCAGCAGCTCGGCCACGCGGGCGCGCGGCAACCCGGGTACGTGGTGACCGTCCCGCCCGGTCATGTCCCTACCGGCGACGAGCGCGTTGACGACGGCCTCCTCGACGGCCTGTACACACGCCTCGTAGAACGGGTCCAGCTGCCCCCACGGGACGAACCGGAGCTGCTCAAGATGCTCGGTGTCGGGGCCGGGGTGGCGGCTGGCGAGCACGCCCGGGTTCGCGGTGGAGAAGGCCAGGAAGAGGTCGCCGGAGAAGTGCGACCCGCTGGTGCCGGTACGGGCCAGCCCCAGCGGCACGCGCCGGGACAGGGCCGCGCACTGGCCCGGCAGCAGCGGGGCGTCGGTGGCGACGACGGCGATCACCGACCCCGCCCCCGGCGGCAGCCTTCGGCGTGGCACCGGGCACTCGTCGCCCAGCAGCCGACCGACCGGCACGCCGCCGATCGTCAGCTCGGGGCGGGCGCCGAAGTTCGCCTGCACAAGCACGCCGAGGGTGTACGTGACGCCGGCAAAGCGGACCAGCCGTGAGGCCGTGCCGGTGCCGCCCTTGAAGTCGTAACAGGTCATTCCGGTGCCGCCGCCGACCGACCCCTCCCGGACGGGGCCGCCCGTGGCGGCGTCGAGCGCCGCGACGACGGTCGCCGGGCGGACATGGTCGCCGTTGATGTCGTTCAGGTAACCGTCGAAGGTTTCGGCGACGACCGGCAGCAGCCAGACGTCGGTGTCCGGGCGCTCGCGCAGCATCCAGTCGATCGCCCCCCGGTGGCCGGCACCGACCGCGTGCGAGTTGGTCAGCACGACCGGCGTGGACAGGATCCCGCTCTCGGCGATCCAGGCGGTGCCGGTCATCTCCCCGTTGCCGTTGAGCACGTGCACCCCGGCGGCGCAGCCGTCGCCGAGGCCCGCTCGGCCCCGGGGCAGGATGGCGGTCACTCCGGTACGCACCGGCCCGTACCCGACCCGCAGCGGCCCGTCGCCCACGATGAGCGTACGCATCCCCACCTCGACGCCGGGCACGTCGGTGATGGCGTTGAGCGGGCCGCTCGTCCCGTGACGGGGGAACCCGATCGCGCCGGCGCGCGTCTCCGCCGTCCCGTGCCCGGCCTGCTTCCCCATCAACCGTTCCTCCCCTCGGCCGCGGCGCCCTGGGCGGGACCCGGGTGCTCGGCGGACGTACAACCGGCGTCAGTGTACGAACGGCTCGGGGGCCGGCGGACGGCACGATGACCGGTGGTGACGCCGGCGCACGCCGCGCGGCGGCCACCGGCCGGTCGCACCGGTCGAGGGCCGCGCCGGAGCGGTGTGAGCAGCGGATTTTCGGGAGGGACGGCGACGAGGCTCCCGGCCCCGAGGCGTCGGATCTTGACGACGTCGCCTCGCCGGGAGCCTCGCGCTCCGCCGACCGGTGGCCGGTCGCTCAGCACCAGCCGCTGATCGCGCCCGCCGAGCCGGTCCACATGTAGGCGTCGCTGGCCCAGGTGCCGTCGGTCAGCTTGTTCCACAGCGAGGTGGTGCCCCACCGCCCGCTGTGCGTGGTGCCGTTGGCCGAGCAGGCCACCGTCACCGTGGCCCCGTCGGCGACCGAGCCGACGACTCCGTAGCCGGTGCCGGGGCCGCTACGCCGATTGACCGTGCCGCCGCCGTTGGCGTCGATGATCCCCTGGTTCAGCCCGAGCGCGCCGTAGTTGTAGAGCGCCCCGCCGACGTTGACCTGCGCGGAGCCGTGCAGCGCGTACCCCTGGTAGGTGGCGCTCCCGCTCCAGATGACCCACTTGCCGAGGTTGTGCCCGACCATCGGCACGTAGGCGTTGTTCTGCCGGAGGGCGAAGTGCACGTGCCGTCCGCTGGCCGCACCGCCGCAGGTGACATCGGTGCCGGTGTCGCCAAGGTAGGCGCCCTCGCCCACGCTCGCCCCGTTGACGCTGATGCTGTTCCACAGGTGGTAGTAGTCGGTGGCGTAGCCGCGGTCGTGGATGACTCGGATCCAGCCCGTGCACATGGTGTACGCCGTGCCACCGCGAGCCGCCAGCACCCGCTGGTCGCCACCCGACAGGTCGATGGAGCTCCACGGCGTGTCGTTGCCGCCCCAGCCGTGCGGCCCGCCGGTGAAGTACCAGGACTGGCCCAGCCCGTACGGCAGGCGCATGCCGGTGCGGTAGTCACCGCCGGCGTACGTCGGTTGGACGCCGGTGAACACGTCGCGTTCCTGCGGCGACACCACGTTGGCCGGCGCACTCTCGGCGAGCGCGGCGAAGGCGGCCTCCCCGTCGAAGGCGACCCGCCAGCCGGCGCGTTCGCGGTGCGCCACGAACACCCAGCCCGCCGGGTAGACGCCCTCCTTGTGGGGGGCGACGATGACGGCCGTACCGAATGCCCACGCCTGGCCGCCGCGGCGGGTGACCGTGACCCGGGTGTCGTCGGTGCCGGCGGACCGCAGCCCCGGGTCGGCGGCGTTCGCCGCCTGGTCGAGCAGCCTGGCGGTCACCGCCGCCGTGACGTCGCCGGCCGATGGCGCCGCCGTTGCGCCCGGCGCGGCGCTCGCCGCGGCGGGGGCGGCGAGGACGATCGTGGCGGCCAGCGCTGCGACGCCGGCCCGACCTCGAGTGAGACTCCTGAACACACGCACCTCCGGATATGGATATGCATCATTGCAACCGAGGTGAGGGAACAGTACCGACATCATCGAGACTTGTCCATGGATTGTTGAGCGCGCGAGAGACGGCTCGAGGGCGGTGATCTTTTGATCACCGCCCTCGAGCGGGTGTCCGGGACGAGGGCCGGGCCGTCAGGCACGCCAGACGCCCGCCCGGTGACTCAGTGGATGACCACGGGAGTCGACGGCTGCTCTGCCTGCGGGCCGCCGTGCGGGTCCGGCCGCTCGCGCCGGCGCGGCAGGAACGCGGCCGGGATGAACGTGACCAGCACGAGCAAGAACGCCACCCAGAAGGTGGCGGCGAAGGAACTGGCCGCGAAGTCGAGGCCACGATCGATGAGCGCCTGAGGTACCGGGAACTGCTGGGTGAGCGCCGGCTCCTGCTGCGCGGCGATGGCCAGCCCCGCCTCGGTGATCGGCTTGCCGCTCGGATCCGTCACGCCGGGAATCAGCCGGGAGCCGTTCAGCTCGCTGGTGAGGAGCACCGACATCACCGCGGCGCCGACCGAACCGCCGATCTGCTGGAGGATGTTGACCAGCGTGGATCCGCGGGCCACCTCCTGGGCATGCAGGGTCTTCAGCGCCGACGTCATGATCGGCATCATCGCGGCGCCCATGCCCAGGCCCATCACGAACAGCGAGCCGCCCAGCAGCCAGTACGAGGTGCTCGCGTCGAGCTGGGTGAAGGTGAAGAACCCGGCGGCGATGAGCATCAGCGCGAACGGCACCGTCCGGCCGACGGGCACCCGGTCGGCCAGCATCCCGGCGATCGGCATGGTGAGCATCGCGCCGATGCCCTGCGGAGCCATCAGCAGGCCCGCGGTCAGGGTCGACTCACCGCGGACCTGCAGGAAATAGCTCGGGAACAGCAGGCCGGCACCCATGAACGCGATGATGAACACGACCAGGGTCACCGCCGCGATGGTCAGGTTGCGGTTGGCGAACAGACGCAGGTCCACGAGCGGGTGTCGGGGCCGGAAGGAGTAGAGGACGAAGCCCACCACGAGCGCGGCGCCGACCAGCATGGGCAGCCACACCTTGGTCTCGGCGATCGTGCCGGCCTCGGGCAGCGACGAGACGCCGTAGAGGAAAAGGGCCAGCCCCGGCGAGAGCATCAGCATGCCGAGGAAGTCGAACGACTCCGACGGCTCGGGGTTGTCCTTCGGCAGCGCCAGCAGGGCGTAGACGAGCGCGATGGCGCCGATCGGCAGATTGATCAGGAAGATCCAGTGCCAGCTGGCGGTGTCGATAAGCCAGCCACCGAGGATCGGGCCGCCGATCGGCCCGAGCAGCATCGGGACGCCGAGGACGGCCATCAGCCGGCCGATCCGGTGCGGGCCGGCGGCCCGGGTCATGATCGTCATGCCCAGGGGCATGAGCATGCCGCCGCCGAGTCCCTGCAGTACGCGGTAGGCGATCAGCTCCCCGATCGTGTCGGCGGTGGCACACAGCCCGGACCCGAGGGTGAACAGCGCCAGGGCGGTCATGTAGAGGCGCTTGGTGCCGAACCGGTCGGCGGCCCACCCGCTGAGCGGGATCACCGTGGCCAGCGCGAGCGTGTAGCCGGTCATCGTCCACGCGACACGGGCGTAGGACGCGTCGAACTCCCGCATGAACGTCGGTATCGCGACGCTGACGACCGTCACATCGAGGATCGACATGATCGCGCCGAGCACGACGACTCCCGCCACCTTGAGCACCGCGCCGTCGAGTTTGTCCGAGGTCGCGACAGGTTGCTGGGTCACAAAAGGTCTCCTGAATCCGATGGTTGCGGGGGCGGTGGCGGCACCACGCGTATCGTGCGTGGGGGGTCGCGTGCGGTAACGGGCGACGTCCGCACGGCAGCCTACCGACCGCCACCGACACTTCGCCTCGGATTTGCGCCCGCCGGCCCGGCCCGGCGACGTGACCTGCGTCGCCGCCGGCGTCGCGGCGCGGTGCTCGCGCGGGCTGACCCCGCACACCCGCGGGGCTGTTCGCCGGCTTCGCGTGCGCGGTGATGGCGGGCCTGGGGGGGGGTGGACGACCACGCGTTCGTCGCCGCACGCGGTCGATCAACGCGGCCATCTTGAACGGCTGGGGCGGCGGGGCGCCGCCCGGCTCGGGCGGCCCCACCGGCCGCCCGGCCACCTGCTCACGGCCCGGCCAGCGGCGCGGAGGCGAGCCTCGCCATCAGCGCGACCTCGGCGCTCCGCGACTGTTCGATACGCCGGGCCAGCTCGCGCACCCTGGCGCTGGTGCCGACGCTCAGCTGCTCGTGGGCGAGCTTCGCCGCCGTGCGCTGGTGCGCGCCGAGCACGTCGAGCAGCACCCGGTCCACCTGCGCGGCCGGGGCGGCGCGCAGCCGGGCCAGCCCGACGGTGGCGTCGCTGTGCCCGGAGTGGTCGTGCCGGGCGGCGGCGGCCACCGCTGAGGGCCCGGCGTCGCGCAGCCAGCCGCGCATGCTGGACAGTTCGTCGGTCTCGGTGACCTCGATGGCGGCGATGAGCGTCCGGATCTCCGGGTTCGCGGCGCGGTCGAGCCCGAGCCGGACGATCTGCAGGGTCTGCTCGGTGTGCGCCACCATCATGGCCAGGAACAGCACGTCGATTCCGCTGGCCGGCGCGTCGACGACCGCCCCGGACGGGGCCACCCGCGCAGCAGGCGACCCCGACGGCCGCGTACAGCCGGTGGCGGCCAGCAGGATCACCGCCAGGACGGCGGTGAGTGGGCGACGGATGCCTCGGCGCCGATCGCGGCGCCGGAGGACGGCCCCGGGTGCGGCGCACGACGGCCGTGGCCGCGCCCGGTCGGTCAGACCTGCAGCCACAGCGCCGGGGTGTTCGGCGGCTCCCAACCGGGGAGCGCGGTGTGCGCCTGGCGGCAGCGGTAGGTCAGGCCGTTGTAGGTGACCTGGTCCCCGACCTGGTAGGCATGCCCGGCGGTCCAGGTGCCGCCGGGGGCGGGTGAACCTGTCGGGCTCGCGGTCGGGGTCGGCGACGGGCTGGTCGGGGTCGGAGTGGGCGTCGGGCCACCTCCGCCCCCACCGATCTGCAGGTCCACGCAGGAGTAGAAGGCGTTGGCGGTGTCGGCGATGTTCCACACCGCGAGGAGCTTCTGCCGGCCGGAGAAGCTGCCGAGGTTGACGGTGTGCGACACGGTGGCGTCGGGCTGGCGGCCACCGCCGTCGAAGGCGGCCACCCGGGTGTTTCCGATCCAGTACTCCCAGTTGCTGGTGGCGTGGCGGGCGGTGTTGACCCAGGTGAAGGTGACCGAGCTGCCGACCGAGGTGGCGGGCCAGTTGCGGCTGTCGTCGTTCAGCACGGCGAACTGGGCGATCCCGGCGTGGCAGCTGCGCAGGCCCTTCGGGCCCTCGACGCTCTGCGGCTCGTACTTGATCTGGCCGCAGTCCGGCACCCGGTTCTGCGCGCAGAGCGCCTGGCGGCTGGGCGGCGAGGAGACGTAACCATGGGCTTGGGCGGGGGTGGCGACGGCCAGGGTGGCGGCGACGACGCCCGTGCTGAGGAGCGGGACGCTGATTCTTCGACGCATGGCGGCAACTCCTTCGGAGGCGACACGTGGAGCTGCCACGAACATAAATTAAACCTTGTTAACAGTAAAGGTCCTTATCTATGAATCTGCTTCCGTCACCACCGCCCGTCCGCCCGCAGCACGCGCTCGCCGGAGACGTACAGGTCGTCGGGGGCGAGCTGGAGCAGTCGTACGATCTCGCCGGCGACCTGCTCGGGCCCGGCGTAGATCTGGTCGAGGAACTCGTCGCCCACCCGCTCCTGCAGGCGGGTGGGCATCGGTCCGGGGTGCAGCTGCATGACCTTGATCCGGTTGCTGTGCTGCGCCTCTGCCAGCGACTCGACCAGGCTGCTGCCGTAGCTCTTGGTGGCCCGGTAGACCGGGATGCCCGGGCGCGCCTTCGTCACCGCCATCGCGCCGACGTAGACCACGTTGCCGAAGCCCTGCCGGTGCAGGTGGTGCAGCGCCTCCTTGAACACGTAGGTGGTGCCGAGCGCGTTGACCTCGACCGCCCGGCGGATGTGCTGCGGCGAGAGGTCGGCCAGGTCGCCACCCGCCCACACCGATGCGCAGGCGGCGACGCCGTCGACGGCGCCGTACCGGTCGACCACCTCGGCGAACGCGTCCCGTACCTGGTCGTAGGAGGAGACGTCACAGACGATCCCGGCGCATGACAGGTCGTCCGTGACCGCGGCGACCTCGTCGGGCACGTCGCCGAGCACCGCCACCTGATGCTCCTCGACCAGTAGGCGGGCGACCGCCAGGCCGAGGCCGCTGGTCCCTCCGACCACCATGAAAGTTCTCGCGCCCAAGGCCTCTCCCGACGTGGTGGCGCACGAGCGGTACGCGGTGCGGTGACGGCGATGCCTTCCCGTTGGCACTGATCCCACACCCGGCAGGCGGGCGGAGAGCTGGACGCCGGGCCGGGATCGGAGGCCGGCCCGGCGTCGCAGCCGGGTGTGGAACCGGGACTGACGGGAGTGGCACGCCGTCCGGCGACGGCCCCGCGCCCCGGGGAAAGGTCAGCGACGCGCGGATTCCTTGCCCGTCGCGTCGACGGTCACCTGGTCGAAGGCGGGCGCGCCGTCGACCGCGTCCGCCGCGACGGCGGCCGACCGCGCGGCGTCGGGCAGGTCGAGGCTGGACCGCAGGGTGACCGGCTTGAGCAGCAGCGCGGCGATGATGCCGACGACGGCGATGGCCGCGGAGATGAAGAAGATGTGCCCGGTGGCGTCGCCGTACGCGGCGCGGACGATGTGCTGCACCGGGGTCGGCAGCGCCCCGAGGTTGAGCGTGCTGCTGCCGCCGCCGCTGCCGGAGGTCGGGATGCCGGCGGCGGCGAGGTCGTGGGTGATCCGCTCGGTGACCCGGCGGGCGAGGACGGCACCGAGCACGGAGACGCCGATGGTGCCGCCGAGGGAGCGGAAGAACGCGACGCTGGAGCTGGCCGCACCGATGTCCTTGAGTGCGACGGTGTTCTGCACGGCGAGCACGAGGTTCTGCATGGTCATGCCGACGCCGGTGCCGACGATGAACATGGCGGCGCCGAGGACGAGGAGCGGGGTTTCGTGGTCGATGGTGCCGAGCAGGGCGAACCCGGCGACCAGGATGATCGACCCGGCGACGATGTAGGGCTTGATCCGCCCGCTGGCGGTGATCAGTCGCCCGGCGACGATCGACGACAGCAGGACGCCGGCCATCATCGGGATGGTGAGCAGGCCGGCCTCCGTGGGGCTGTAGCCGCGGCCGATCTGGAAGTACTGACCGAGGAAGACAGAGCCGCCGAACATCGCCATGCCGACCGCGAGGCTGCCGAGGATGGCCAGCGCGGTGGTGCGTTCGCGGACGATCTTCAGGGGAACGACCGGCTCGGCGGTTCGCGACTCGACCCAGATCGCCAGGGCGAGCAGGACCAGCGCGCCGCCGACCATCGCGGCGGTCTGCCAGGAGAGCCAGGCGAAGGAGTCGTCGACGAACGAGATCCAGATCAGCAGCACGCTGACCCCGGCGGCGATCAGGCTCGCGCCGAGGTAGTCGATCTTGACGTCGTCCCGGCGGACGGTGGGCAGGTGCAGGGTGGCCTGGAGCAGGATCAGCGCGACGACGGCGACCGGCACCCCCACGAAGAAGCACCAGCGCCAGCCGAGCCAGGACGTGTCGACGATGAGGCCGCCGAGCAGCGGTCCACCGACCGTCGCGAGGGCCATGACGCCGCCCAGATAGCCGTTGTAGCGGCCCCGCTCACGCGGCGGGATCATCGCCGCGATGGCGACCTGGACCAGGGCCTGGAGCCCACCGACGCCGATGCCCTGGAACGCGCGGGCGGCGATGAGCTGCCCGGCACTCTGCGCGAAGCCGGCGACGATCGAGCCGGCGAGGAACACGACGATAGCGATCTGGATCAGCAGCTTCTTGTTGAACAGGTCGGCGAGCTTGCCCCAGATCGGGGTGCTGGCGGTGGCGGTGAGCAGGGTCGCGGTGACCACCCAGGTGTACTGGGTCTGGGAGCCGTTCAGCGCGCCGATGATCTTCGGCAGCGCGATCGAGACGACCGTGCTGCTGAGCATCGCGACGAAGAGCACCAGCAGCAGGCCACTCAGTGCTTCGAGCGTCTGCCGCCGGCTCATCGGTGCGGCTTCGGCCGTTGCGGTGGGTGCGCTCATCGCGCGTCCTCCTGGTTGTCGTGGTGTGCGAGGGCGACCTCGAGGTCGCGGGTGAAGAGGTCGCGGGTGAAGCAGCCCAGCGCGGTTGGTTGCCTCAAGCAAGCATCAGGGAGTTTTGCGCATCAGGCAAGTTTGCCCGTTGAGAAAAGGATCACGTCTCGCGTACCCTGGCCCCATGGATGAGGCAGCGGGGCTGCGGGAACGCAAGAAGGCGGCGACCCGCCTCGCCCTGCACGAGGCGGCGCTGCGCCTCGCCGCCGAGCAGGGGCCGGACCGGGTCACCGTCGAAGCGATCGCCGACGCCGCGAACGTCTCCCGGCGGACGTTCTCCAACTACTTCTCCAGCAAGGAGGAGGCCCTCTTCCACAGCGACACCAGGTGGCTGCGTCGGTTGCTGGACCTGCTGCGCGCGCAAGCCCCCGACGAGGCGCCGTGGGCCGCGCTGAGCCGGGCCGCCCTGCACCTGGCGGCCGAGTTCTACGACGACGGCAGCGCCATGTCCTGGCTGAACCGCCGCCGTCGGCTGCACGGGCACCCGGGCCTACTCGCGCATCAGGCCGCCGCGTACGCCACGATCGAACGTGAACTGGCCGGTGAACTCGCCCAGCGGCTCACCGGCCCCGACCGGGCGCTGCGTGCCCGGATCATGGCGGCGACCTTCCTGGCCACCGTACGTGTCGCCACCCAGCACGGGATCGAGCACCCCGACACCTCGATGGTCGACACGCTCCGGGCCGCGCTCGCCCACGCGGCCCCGACGGCCGAAGGCACGACCTGAGAATGTCACCGGTCGGCGCTACGGTCGGGCCCGTGGTCACCGTCGACGACGTCCGCGCCCTGGCCCGGACTCTCCCCCGCACCAGCGAGCACCTGATCCGCGACCGGATCAAGTTCCGGGTGGGCGCCATTGTCTACGTCGCGTTCAGCCAGGACGAGCGGACCATGGGCTTCGGCTACCCGAAGGAGGAAAGGGACGCCCTGATCGCCGCCGAGCCGGACCTGTTCTTCCTCCCCCGCCCGTCCGACCTGCGGTTCAACTGGGTGTGCTGCCACCTGGACCGGCTCGACCACGACCGGATGACCGAGCTGGTGACCGAGTCGTGGCGGATGGTGGTGCCGAAGTTCCTCGCCCGCCAGCGACTGGGCGGCTGAGACCCGGGGCCCCGGGTGGGCGTGCGCCGATTCCGACCCGTGGCCGTTCCGGCGCTGCGAGACTCGTCCGGTGGGCGGCGACCGGAGGCACGGCGGGTTGGGGCCGGCCATCCTGGTCGCCCCGGCCGCCCGGGTGGAGAAGTTCGAGGTCTTCTTCGACCTCGTCTTCGTCGTGTCGTTCTTCATCATCACCCGGGCCACCGCCACCAACGTGGGCGGGCCGCAGCTGCTGCACGCCATGCTGGTACTCGCCGTGCTCTGGTGGTGCTGGGTGGTGCACAGCATGGTCGCCGCCCGGCTCCGGCTCGGCGAGGGCTTCGTCCCGGCGCTGATGGTGGTCGGCATGATCGCGCTGTTCACCTTCGCGCTGGCCCTACCGCAGACCTTCGACGGCGGCCTGCGCACCGTGGGTGGGCCCATCCTGGTCACCATCAGCTACGTGCTGTTCCGCGCCGTGCACCTGGTGCTGTACGTGCACGCCATCCGAGGCCAGCCGGGGGCCCGCCGCCAACTGCTCCCGCTCCTTCCCGAAATGGTGATCACGGCCGTCCTGCTGCTGTTCGCGGCGCTGCTCCCGTTGAAGATCTCGGATCCGCATTTCGGGCTGCGGCTCCGGGACGGCCTGTGGATCGCCGTCGTCGTCGTCCAGTACGCCAGCGGGCTACTGACCGGCACCCGGGCCTGGGAGGTCACCTCCGCCGAGCACTGGACCGAACGATACGACCTCATCCTCATCATCGCGCTGGGCGAGTCGGTCATCTCCGTCGGCGTCGGCGGCAACCTGCTCGGCAAGCCGGTGACCTGGGCGGCCATCGTGGCGGCGATGATGGGCATCCTCTTCACGGCGGCCCTGTGGTGGGCGCACTTCGACATGATCGGTCCGGCCGCCCGGATCGCGCTGCACGGCACCCAGGGCCCGCCGCGGATGGCGATGGCCCGCGACGCGTACGCCTACCTCTACCTGCCGATGGTCGCCGGCGTGATCCTGTTCGCGATCGGCGCGGAAGAGCTGGTGGCTACGATCACCGACCCGGTGGGCGGGTTGGGCGAACGGGGACGCGGCTCGTCCGTACAGCTGCTGTTCGGCGGGGTGATGCTCTACCTGGCCGCCGACCTGGCGTTCCAACTGCGCACGTTGGGGACCGTGACCTGGACACGGGTCGGCGTGCTCGCCGCGCTCGCGGTCGGTCTTTTCACCGGAGGCCTGATACCGGCGCTCGGCGCGCTCAGCCTGCTGACCGTCATCTGCGTCGGGCTCACCGTCGTCGAGGTGGTGGCGTTCGCGGAGTCCCGCAACGCCCTACGCCAAGCCGTGTACGAGGAGAAGACCAGGTACGAGACGAGCGAGGCAGCGTGGCGCGCCCGCTGGCACAACGGCGGCCCGGAGCAGCCGGCGCGGTGACGCGGCGGCGGGGATCCCCGCCCGGAACGGCGGCACGCCCGACCGTAGAGTCTGCGCGTGATCGAGATCGACATCGAGGTCGACCTGTTCCACCCGCCGGACATGGTGTGGCGGGCGTTGACGGAGCACGCGCTGCTCGCCAAGTGGTTCGCCGAGAGCGCACCGCAGGCGGACCAGCCGGATCGGCTGCTGCTGCGTACGGCGGAACTGCCCGGGTTCGACGCCGATGTCGAGGCGACGGTGGTCGAGCGGCAGGCGCCGGAGCGGTACGTGCTGGACTGCCGGGAGGGCGACCGGGGCACCCGGCTGACCTGCCAGATCGTCCCCGCCGGCCACGGCTGCCGGCTGTCTCTGCGCGAGGTGCTGGTGCACGGCGAGTGGGACACCGACCAGCGCGCTCGCCGCTCGGAGTACCACCAGCAGGCGGTGACCGTACGCCTGCCGGCCATCCTCGACTGGCTGGCGTTCCAGCGCGTCGACCTGCGACGCGCCGAGGGCGGGTTGACCGCGGAACTGCCCGTCGTCCGGCTGCTCGGCGACGTCCGTACCCACGCCGGACGCCGGCGGGCAGGGGTGATCGGTGGGGGCATGGCGTGTCTCGCCCTGGCCGCCGGGGCGGCGGTGTGGCTGACCCGGCCGGCGCCGCGGCTCCCGGAGGCCACGCCGCAGTCGGCTCCGCTGCTGGTGCCGACCCCCACCAGCCGTACGCCCTCGGCCGCCCCGTCGCAGACCGCACCGACCGCAGCCCGGAGCAGCGACGCGCCGACCCCGGCACCGATCCACAAGCCGACCCGTACGTCCAGCGCGACCCGGACGCCGGCCGCTCGGCTGAGCGCCCGCTACCAGACCGTCGCCGACCGGGGCTTCGGCTACCGGGGCGAGGTGGTCGTGACCAACCCGGGCAGCACGGCGAAGCAGGGCTGGGCCGTGGTCGTGACGCTGGGCGAGGGGGACGCGATCAACAGCGTCAACTGGGCAGAGTGGCGGCAGGACGGGCGGGTCGTCACCTTCACCGGGCCGGCAGTGCCGGCCGAGGGGTCGACGACGTTCCGGTTCGACGTGCGGGAGCGGAATCCGCGCGTGAAGGCGCCCGAGGCGTGCACCATCGACGGTTCCCCCTGCTCCGTCGAGTAGCAAAGCACGGCGATCATCCGTGCAGCCGGCGGCGCCGGGGTGAGCGGTGGCTCCGGCTGATCACTCCCCTGACCAGGCCGGCGTCCCCCTCGGGGCGCCGGCTCAGGGCTGTCCGGCGGATCTGCCGCCTTCCCGTCGGGCGGCCCAGCGGGCGGCCCGACGGGCCCGGATCACCCGAAGCAGCACCAGCAGCACCACCAGGGCCAGCAACGCCTCACTGACCCAGCTCAGGCGCTGCTCCAGCAGCCGGTACGACGCCCCGAACAGGTAGCCGAGCACGGCCGTCGTCGCCGCCCAGAGCATGCCGCCGGCGATGTTCGCGATGGTGAAAGCGCCGTACGGCATGCCGCTCATCCCCGCCAGGCCGGGCACCAGCGTGCGCAACTCCGCCACCCAACGGCCCAGCACCACCGCGACGACGCCCCGGCGGCGGATCAGGTCCAGCCCTCGGCGCACGCGGTCCGGACGGACTAACCGGCGGGGCACCCAATCGAGCAGCCGACGGCCGTACCGGCGGCCGACCAGGTAGCCGACCTGGTCGCCGAGCGCCGCCCCCGCGATCGCGGCCACCACCACGGCCCAGAGCCGCAACCGCCCCTCGTTGGCGGCCACGCCGCCGACCAGCACCGCCACCTCTCCCGGTACGACCAGCCCGAGGAGGGTCGACGCCTCCAGCGCCGGGAGCAGGAAGACCAGGGCCAGGACCAGGGCCGGCGGCAGCACCATCAGCAGGTTCAACACCCGGTCCATCCGCCGATTGTCACCCGCGGGCGGATCCACCCGGGCCGGCACAGCTTCGGCCGGCCGGCGCACCGGGACGTTCGCCCGGCCGAGACGAACCCGGATCGAGGAATGAAGAGCGGCCTCACCGGGGACAATAGGACAACGGGCAGTGACAGCGCCGGCGAGCGGCCAGGCCCGGGGGACGTACGTGGGACGGGGGCCGAACGTGGAGGACGGGACAGCCGCCACCACACCCTTCGCGGCCGACGACCCGATCAGCACGGCGCACCGGATACCCCTGGATCCGGAGGAGCGGTGCGAGCCGCCGACCCGCCGGCACCCGGCCGAGACCGTCTTCACCGCCGCCGTACCGGCCGACCCGGGCCAGCTCGCGCCCATCCGGGAGCGCCTGCGCGGCTGGCTGCACACCCTCGGCGTCGACGAGTGGGACGTCGAGACGGTGCTCATCGCCACCGGGGAGGCGTGCGCGAACGCCATCGAGCACGGCTACCGACTGACCGCCGACGGGATCTTCACCCTCCGCGCCGAACTGCGCGACGACCGGTTGGAGATCGAGGTGCGCGACCACGGCGGCTGGCGGGAGACCGCGGCCGGGCCCGACACCGACCGGGGCCGAGGGCGGTTGATCATGGCGCGGGTGATGGATGAGGCGACCATCGTCGGCACCCCAGAGGGGACGAGCGTCCGCCTGGTCAAGCGGCTCTCGAACGGCTGACGGCCGTCGGATGACCGACGACGGATCCCGCCGGCAGCGAAGATCAGCTATAAGGATCACATGACGTTTCCCGCGTACCTGGCAAGCATGCCGATGCACGCGATCACCGAGATCCACGGCGAACCGGGCCTGCTGGAGCGGTTCCGCCTGGAGATCCGGGCGTTCGACGCCGCCGCCCGCGAACGGCTCACCGCAGCCCTCGACCTCGCCGCCGACCTGCACCGCGACGACCGGCGGGTCCGCGAGCCGTACCTCAACCACCTGCTTCGGGTGGCGATCCGGATGATGCACCACTACCAGGTGCGAGACGTGGACGTGATCGTGGCGGGCCTGCTGCACGACGCGGTCGAGGACCACCCCATGGAGCTCGCCGACCTGGACGCCTGGCGACAACTCCAGCTCGCCGACGCCGCGCAGCGGCCCGTAGCCGTCGGTGAGGACCCCACGGCGGCGGCGCTGGCCGCGTTGGCCGACCGCTTCGGCCCGCGGGTCGCCCGCCTGGTCGGCGCGGTCACCAACCCGGCGTACGACCCGGGACGCGACCGTCACGTCCAGTACCGGGAGCACGTCGCGGCGAGCCTGGACCGGGAGCCGTGGGCCCGGGTGATCAAGGTGTCGGACTTCACCGACAACGGGGTGGGCGTGATCCACACGGTCGGCCCGAAGGTGGCCCGGTCGGCTGCCAAGTACCGGCCGCTGGTGCCGGTCTTCCGCGACCTCATCGCCCGGCCGGACACGCCGCTGTCCGTGCCGGTGAAGCGGCACATCTTCGCCCAGCTCGACCTGGCCGAGGAGCGCTTCAGCGCCATCCTCGACAACCCCAACTAACGTGGTCAGCGCATGATGCCGGTGTGGCCGAGTGAGTAGCGGCCGGGCTGCGGCCAGACCAGCAGGCCGTGCGGTTCGGCACCTACTTTGATCTTGCGGATCAGGTGGCCGTCGCGGGTGTCGATGGCGTAGATGACGCCGTGGTAGCGGCCGGACATCCACATGATCGTGCCGTCGGCGGAGAGCCCGCCCATGTCAGGGCTGCCGCCACCGGGGATCCGCCATTTGGTGGCCAGCTTGCCGGTGGCAAGGTCCAGCAGGGATATCGTGCCCTCGCCCCGATTGGTGATGTACAGGTATTTCGAGTCCCGGCTGACGTAGAGCCCGTGGGCGCCGGCGCCGGTGGCCATGAAGCGCGGCGGGGTGAAGGCGTCACCGTCGAGGATCCAGATGCCCGAGGTGTGCATGTCGGCGACGTACCACGTCCGACCGTCGGGAGAGATCTTGACGTCCTGCGGCATCGGGTGCCCGGCCTTCAGGTGCAACTGACCGATGACCTGTTCCTTCTCGGTGTCCACCTTGATCAGATCGCCGGAGTACTCGCAGCTGGCGATGAAGTAGCGCCCGTCGGGGGAGAAGTCGACGTGATTGACCCCGTCACAGCTGACCGGCACCGCCTTGTGCACGGCCATGGTGTGCGCATCCCGGAAGACGATCTGGTGGGCTGCCTCGGACATCACGATCGCCCACTTGCCGTCCGGGCTGAAGTACAGGTTGTACGGGTCGTTGACCCGTACGGCCCGCCCGAATCGGCCGGTCGCCGGATCGATCGGCGTGAGCGTGTTGCCCCGGTCGCTGTTGACCCAGAGCGTCCGCAGGTCCCAGGACGGGACGACGTGCTCGGGGCTCGCCGCGACCCTGACCGTCTGGATGACGGTGAAGGTCGCCGGGTCGATCACGGAGACGCTGGAGCCTCGGTTGTTGGGTACGTAGACCCGTGGAAGATCGTGACGGACCGCGTCGGACAGCAGATCGGGGCGATCGGCGGCATACAGGTCGTGCGGGTCGAGCGGCAGCGGCATGCCCGGCAGCAGGCCGGCGGGCGCCGTACTCGCGGATGGCCAAGCGGTCGGCGTCGCGGTCATCGGCGGCATGGTGGCCATGACGGTGTCGTCACCGCCGCGGGTGTCCGCGGACGTGTCCCCGCCGCAGCCGCCGACCAGCATGAGGGCGGCCAGGCTTGCCGCCGCCATGAGTCGGCGGTACAACCGAACGACGGGCATCAGTCCAGCAGCTCCTTCATCGTCACGGCGTGCAGCCCCCGCTGGCGGAGCCCGTCGAGGACAGGCCCTACGGCGGCCAGCGTGCCGGGGTGACCGAAGTGCAGGCTGACGACCGAGCCCGGCCTGACCTGGTTCAGCGTCGTCCGCACCACCGCGGCCGAGCCAGGGTCGGTGTAGTCAAGCGAGTCCACGTCGTACGACACGCACGTCGGATAGCCCGCCCGGTTGGCCTGGGCGCGGATCATGGCGCTGGCGTGCTGGGTCTGCGACGGCCGGAACCAGGTGCCGACGGAACCGGTGAGCTTCTTGATCCGCTGCGCGCACCTGTTGATCTCATCGAACGCCTCGGCCGGGGTCATCCGGCTGATGTCGCGATGATTCTCGGTGTGGTTGCCCAGCTCATGGCCGCCCTCGAGGATCCGTCGGGCCATCGCGGGCTGCTCGGCCAACCACGTCCCGACCGCAAAGACGGTGACCCGCGCGCCGCCACGTTCGAGTTCGGCCAGCAACTGGCGGGCCAGGTCGGATTCCCCCTGGCCGTGAAAGGTCAGCGCCACGTTCGGCCGCTCCCGTGGCCCGCTGCTGATCTCCGCCGGCAGCGAGGGCAGACCGGGGGCACCTGCGGCCGATGTGGAACCGGACGCCGTAGGCGACGTGCCGCGGGCCGACGTGGCCGACCGGGCGGTCGACGATCGGCGCGCCGGCTCACAGCCCACCATTCCGACAAGCCCGGCGGCCACAGCGGCGGCGGCGCCCAGCGCACCGCGACGGTCAAGAGGCACGCTGCGATGCTAAGCGACCACAGCGACGCAGCGAGCCGACACGACCGGACCGCCGCCTCGAATTCGACAACAAGATCATCCTCAATGAGTCTTGACGCAGGCTACGGCCGGTGTAAAGGTTTTCCCACCCCGTGATGCAAAGGCTTTCAGTCCTCACCCCGTAAGGAGGGGTTCCCATGCGGAGGTCGTATCTTCGCCGCACCAGCGCCCTGGCGGTGGCCGGGTTACTCACCGCCACCATCGCGTACGCCGAGCCGTCCCTTGCCGCTGACGCTCCGCCGGCTGCTCCGAGCGCCGAGCCAGCGGCCGTTCCCATCGCCACCGGTGACACCCGGACGGTCACCCGACCGGAACTGCCGCCGATCTGCACGACGCTGCGGGCGCAGCTTTCCACCTCCAATCGGACCTTCAGCGACAGCTTGGAGGCGGCCCCGCCGGACACGGCGCGCATCCAGGCCGCGCTCAAGAGCTGCGCCGGCACCGGCGGAGCCGTTGAGCTTGCCAGTGACGGGGGCAATCGCGCCTTCCTGTCCGGGCCGCTGACCATCGGCAGCAGCGTGGTGCTGCTGATCCGCCATGGCGTCACCCTGTACGCCTCCCGAAACCCCGCCAACTACCAGGTCGCGAACAAGACGTCGCAGTGCGGGACGATCACCCAGGCCGGCGACGGCTGTTCGCCCTTCATCACGATCGCTTCAAAAAGCGCACACGGCGGCATCATGGGCACCGGCACCGGCAGCGGTGCGAACGCCCGCGGCCAGATGGGCGTGATCGACGGGCGTGGCGACCTCCCCATGTACGGCAGCACCCAGACCTGGTGGGAAATCGCGAGGCAGGCCGAGGCCGACGGCGGCAAGCAGAACAACCCGCGGCTGATCCAGGCGAACAACGCCACTGACTTCACCGTCTACAACATCGAGCTGGCGAACGCGGCGCAGTTCCACCTCCGCTACACCGGAGACGGGCTCACCGTCTGGGGCATCCGGATCAACGCCCCCGCCAACGCGCGGAACACCGACGGCGTCGACCCGAGCGGCACGAACGTCACCATCCGCGACTCCTGGATCCAATCTGGCGACGACGGCATCGCGATCAAGGCGGGCAGCTCCAGCGCCACGAACATGACCATCGAGAACAACCACTTCTACGGCACGCACGGCATCTCGATGGGCAGCGAAACCAACGGTGGCATCAGCAACATCCTGGTGCGAAACAACACAATCAGCGGCACTGACAGCTTCGGAAACGAAAGCACGTTCAACAACGGCATTCGGATCAAGAGCGATCCCACCCGGGGCGGCCTGGTCCAGCGGGTCACCTACGAGAACACCTGCATGACCGGGGTGCAGTACCCATTGGTCTTCACGCCGTTCTATGCCACGAACAAGGGCACGCTGATCCCGCAGTTCACCGACATCGTCGTCAACGGTGCAGTCGCGGTCGACTCGCCAGCGAAGGCCGAGTCTTCGTTCTACGGCTTCGACGCCGACCGCCCGCTCGGGCTGACCCTGAACAACGTCTACCTGGACGACACCCACTCCACCGCCCAGGACGCCAACATCACGGTCTTCAACAGCAACGTCGTCCCCTCGGGCCCTGGCGTGACCGTCACCGACGTCGACGGCAGTGCGCAGCGCCCCGTCTGCCACTTCCCCGACTTCCCGCAGCACTGAGGGCCAGGTCCGATGGAATGCCGCCGGCCGTACGCCGCATGGTGTGACCGCACCCTGATTGGCGTACGGCTGGCGGCGCGGCCTCAAACACATGGGAATCCCCGGCCAGTGCATCCATGACGGGGGTCAGGCCAGACGCTCGATCCGTACCGCTTTCCCCGCTCTCCACTGGCTCAACAAAGCAGCGGTGGCGCTTCCAGTCGATGTAAGGTGACCCGCCAGCTGCGTCCGCCGAGCAGCAGTCGGGGCCCTTGCACCTTCGCGGCGAGTAGCGCCGCATCGGTACGGCCGATCTCGGTGCGGCCCGACAGCACGGTGAACTGGGGCGGTGCGGTGAACACCGCGAGCATGTCCATGAAGTGCCTGCGTCCGAAACGAGCCTCGGCCTCCGGCCCGATGAAGAGCATGCTCGAGTCGGCGTCGAGGTAGCCTTGCCGACGAGGTGGCGGACGATGACGTCGGCGGTCTTGTCGAAAGGCGGCGACCAGCGACGCCAGCTCGTCACGGCCGCGGGCCACCGGCTCGCCGCGCAGCAGCCTGAGCACGAAGTCGCTCACGCTCCCGCTCCGGGATGTCGATGAGCTCCCGGAGCAGCGGCGCAGGTGTGGGCGAAGACTGTTGCATACCGTATCGGTCCGCCTGACGCACGATAAGCGCCAACCTCCCTCGGCTCGAGTTCGCGGTGGGGATGAAATATGCGATTCGAGCCGATTGTCGAAATGTCGGAGTCGAACGCTCGGTCGCACGGCACGACTGACAACGCGCGGTCGCTCCTTGTTACCGTGCAGAACAGATCGGCCATAAAACTCCGGCAGACGAGTCAAGGCTGCTCAGCGCACTGACGCGCGAGAGCTCCTCATCATTGATCCGTCCTGCGTCACACCTACGCCGCAGAAGGAAACCGCCCCCGGCCAGCAGCCGGCGTGGACCAATCAGCGATGAAGGAGGGTGGCATGACAAAGGTCCCCATTGGGCCGTCAACCTCCGCCGAGCACTGGCGGCAGTTGGGTGCCCTCGGGCTGGAGGTCGCCAAGAAGGCCGCAGCGCTGGCCGGCAGGTGGTCGATGAAGATGTGGCCGCGCCTGATCGCCCTGCTGCGCCAGCTGGAGCTTGTTTCGACGCCGAGTTCGCCACCACCCCTGCCCGGCCGACTCACCCTACAGTCTCAGGCTCCGAAACCGATCCCGGTTCACGCTCGTGGCTACGTCTACCACTTCAACATCCACGCCACATTCACCTGGTCGTCTCAGGGTGTGAGCCCGGACTTCTTGAGCTGGTCGGTGCAGAATTTCATGCCGCAAGCGATCGAGAGCCTGCGGCGGATCGCGGCGGATCGCGCCCGCAGCTTCGAAGCGGACCAGGCGCAGGAACTCGAAGAGGAACTGCAGGGACACCTTTCCAAATTGGGCCCGTGGCGCTACGAGCGGGGCGAAAGCGTGATTGTGTGCGAACCTCACGTCCGAGTGGAACTCGACGACCCGGTCAGGGAGACGATCCGGCCGCACTGGGACGAACGCATCAAATTTAAGCACCAGCAAGAGTTACACCTGACTCGAGCGCAGAGCGCCAAGCAGCTCAGCGACCAGTGGGTGACGATTTTGCAGCGGCACGTCGAGTGCCCGCTGGCCGGCGGAGCCGACAATGCGAGGAACCAGGAGCTGGCCGACGCCCTGCAGCGGATGATGTCGATGCAGAAGGATGCCGCGAAGTGGATCGAAGATCTACTCAGCAAGAGGATGCGCGACGACAACGTCTCCGAGAGCGACAAACCGCTCGCCAGTGACCTGCCTGAAGATCCCCCGAAAGAGGCGGCCTGAAGCCCTCCGGAGAAGCCGTAGGATGTCGAAAAGGTGGCTACGGTGGCCCGCATGCACGGCATCGGGATCGTGACGGCGGGCAGCCCGTACGACTACGACACCTGGGAAGAACTCGAAGCGGGTGGTGTCGGTTGCCGACGGCGCCGGTCGGATCCACCTCGGGCTACCGGTATCCCCGACTCGGCTGCACTCGGCACCGTCAACGGACGCCGAACCTGGTCCACGGTGCCGCCGCGGACACCCAGGCTGTCGCGCGCGGCGCGGTAGAAGTCGTCCCGCCTCTCGTCGGCGCGGCAGATCAACTCAGGAAGGCCGGTTGGCGGAGCCGGCAGGGCTCGTGCGGCCCGTTCGATGTCCCGGACGGCATCCCGCCACCCGGAGGCAGCGCGAACGGTGACCTCGTCGCCGAGCAGAAGGACCTCCTCCCAGGTCAGGGTGTGACGGACATCCGCCTCAGCCAGCCGGGCCAGCCCTTCGTCCCGGTCCAGCGGCGGCCTGCGCGCCCCGGGCCGATGTTTGCCGAGCATCTGGGTCGCCACGGCATGGATCTCCTTGACCGCCCGGGTGAAGTCGACGTACGCGTCGAGCCGGCGCTCGTCCCACCGGACGCTCTGGCTCCGCCGCCAGCGGGCGCGCTCGTTCACAGTCGTGGCGATTATGGTGCCAACCGTGCCGACCAGGACACCGAGCAGCGCCGGCACCTGCGCACCCAGGCTCTCCACAAGCTTCATCAGCACTCTCCGCCATGGTGTGATCGCACCATCGGGCCAGGGTCAGGCAGCCTTGAAAACGGTGTCCAGGTGCCACTCGAGGAACTCGGCGCTGGGCCGGTCAGCCCGCCGCTCTGGCACGACGATGGGGGTACCGGCCTTCGCGTAGAACTGGTCGCCGTTGCCGAATTCGCTGCGCAACCGAGGGCTGACCATCAACCGGCACTTCGGGTCCACGCCCAGGTATCCCCGATCGAAGAGGATATGCACGTCTGACTTTAGGAGCAGTCCGTTGTCGATCCGGTGCTCCCCGCCCTGCGGAAGCGGCCGGATGTGAGCCGCCTGTAGCACCGGCTGGACTTTGTTACCCGTGATGGCGCACCGCCGCCCGTAGGCACCCAGCACCACGGCCTTGAACGACTGCTGGCCGAGGCGCTGCGGCACGAGCCGCGGGTCACCGTACACCGGCCCGGGTCGATGCCACGGCTC
Organism: Micromonospora sp. SL1-18; assembly: GCF_047921505.1. Classification (NCBI taxonomy): domain Bacteria; kingdom Bacillati; phylum Actinomycetota; class Actinomycetes; order Micromonosporales; family Micromonosporaceae; genus Micromonospora; species Micromonospora sp. SL1-18. The sequence continues at coordinate 62,431 of NZ_JBLROA010000011.1, forward strand.
GCTGAGGTCCAAGTCGACGGTCACGCCTAGGAGGCGGTGCAGCAGAAGATCGAAGTACCCGGCCACCGACCGGTCGGCGAGGTCGTACGTCTTGCCCTGCACCACATTGGACGCGAAGCCCGGAGGCGGGTCGGCAGTCGAGTCATCGGGGAAGAAGACGCTGTCGCGGACGAAGATGCAGCCGATGACCGGATCTTCGTCGAGTCCAATCGGCTGCTTGCGGTAGCGGCCGACGCTGCGGCGCATCTCGTCCAGGCTGGTGACACCGTTCGCCTCGCCGAACAACTCCCACGCCTCGGAGATCTTCAGCTGTGTGAAACCGCTGAAGAAGCCTCCTCCGACTATCCGGTTGAGCGGGTAGTGCGCCTTGAAGAAGAAGGGTTCACCAGGCGTGAGAGCACGGAAGCTTCCGCCGGAGGGCCGCCAGAAGTTGACCTCAGTCAGGCCGAGACGCGCGGCCAGGAACCGGTACCACTTCTCGTCCGTCACGCCGACGAAGGTCTTCACATTCATTAGCCTGCACCCGGCTTGATCGCCTCGCCACCCCCGAACGGTCGACGCTTCGGCAGGCGTCAGTGTCAGGGCTCCCGCATCCAGGTCTTCGGGTCGGTCACGAAGACGCCCTTGCCCTGCTGGCGCCGGATCACCCGCAATGCCTCCAGGCGGGCATAGGCCATCTGCACGGTCCCGTGGCTGACGTCGTATCGATCGCGCAGCTCGACGATAGAGGGCAGCTTGTCCCCCGGCTTCAACTTCTTGGTCCTGACGTCGGCGATCACATCGTCGGCGATGCGCCAGTAGTCCGGCACTTCTCGCATGGCACTCCTCGCGTGGCAATCCGATTCGATCACACCGCGACGCGCCTAACAAGCAGCGTTGACTCATCTGACATGTCTAGATATGTTGGAGCAGAGCCGGTCCTCGCGTGGCAACGAGTTCGGCTCATCCCCCTGGTCGGGGCGGGTGGACGTACCCGTCCCGACCCACCGGACCGCTCCGCTGTCGTACCGCTGAACGCAAGCTGCGGCGGCGGAGCGGGCGGGTCGCCCGCGGCCGGCGTGCGGACGGCCCGCCCTTCCAGACCCACCGCATCGACCCTCCGTGCTCCCACCTGCCCCGGAAAGGACCGTCGTGGCCCAGGTGTATCGATCCGGCCAGCTCTACGGGACCGGCCTCCCGGCCCGGTTGACCCCGCACGATGTGCGGACCCGCACGTTCGACCCGCGCCGCCGGGGCGTCGACCCCGATCAGGTACGCGAGTTCCAGGCCCAACTCGCCGACGAGCTGACCGACCTGCACCGGCGGGTACGCCTGCTCAGCGAGGAGAACAGCCGGCTCAAACGGGCGCTACGCGACTGGCAGACCATGCACGCCCGCGAGTGCCAGCCCAACGAGGGCCACTGGTAATGGTGCGGCGACCCGAACCCGGCGACCTGCTGCGGATCGACGGCTACGCCTCGGTGCAGTTCGCCGGCGACCGCGCCCTGACGTTCCGCGTCGTCTCAGTCTGCGACCGCCCGACCTACACCGGCTGGATCTGGCTGACCGGCTACGTCATCAACCCGCGCGGCAACGCGACCGCGAAGCGCGAAATCTACATCCAACTCGCCGGCCTCCGCCGCGCTGCCCGCGTCCCGGCCTCGAGCCGCTCCCGCGCCACTCGCCCCGTGCTTCCCGTCATGAGCAGGGTGACGGCAGAGCGGCCCGCAACGGCTCGGGGGTGCGTGCTCAGGCCGATGCTCGGTGATGCGATCGGTGCGACCGGCATCTGTCCCGCCGCCGGCCAGCCCGACACGCCGCGGACGCAGTGATATCAGCTTTGGAGATTCTTGATATCATCAGTGCTGACTCGCCGCCGGAAGAAGGGTCCCTACCATGTCACGAACGATCCTGGACGTTGACGACGACCTGCTCGCGGAAGCGTCGAAGATCCTCGGCACCACGACGAAGAAGGCGACGGTCAACGCCGCCCTTGAGGCCGTCGTCAAGCGGGAAAAGCGGCGCGAGTTCGCCGACTGGCTCAAGACCGGTGGGCTTCCCGACCTGACAGGTGAAACGGGTACGGCCACGTCGGACGCGGCGTGAGCCGGGAACTCTACCTCCTCGACAAGTCCGCGCTCGCCCGCTGGCCCAAGCCCACGGTCACGCCCGTGCTCGACGAGTTGTCCGACAGAGGGCTGCTCGCGGTGTGCGGGGCGGTGGAGATCGAGGTGATCCATAGCGCCCGCACCGCAAAGGACGCACAGCGCGCGCGTTGGCTGCTCGGCGGGTTCGAGTGGCTGGCCATGCCCGACGAAGTCTGGGACCGGGCGATCGACGTCCAGGTCCAGGCACTGCACAAGGGCAACCACCGGGCGCTGTCGATGGCGGACCTGCTGATCGCCGCCACCGCCGAACGCCACAGCGCCACCGTGCTGCACTACGACGGTGACTTTGACATGATCACGGCGATCACCGGGCAGCCAACCGCCTGGGTGGTGCCTCACGGCTCGGCTGACTGATCGGCACCGTCTGCCCCAGAAATGCCCGAGGAGGCGCGCCCGAAGATAGGTCGTCTGGCGACTATCGCCTCTGCTGCAGGGCTTCGGTCACCGCCTTTGTGTTGAAGCGGGCCGGGTCGAAGTCGCTCGGGTCGTCCAGGCCCAGCCAGTCCAGCCGGTCCCGGTGTTCCGGATGGGTGGGGTCGCCGAGGATCTCCACCAGCTCCGCGTGTCCCCACACGCCGCCGCAGTCCTCCGGTGGCGCGGCCCGCCGCCCGCCGACACAGCGCGGGTACGTCACGGACGCGTCCCGGTCGAGCACCTTCTCCACGAGGATGTCGTGTTCCCAGTCGTCGCCGAAGTCGTACGTGTAGCGCAGCTTGTCCCCGGCGGCGGGGGCGACCTGCTCCAGGGTGACCCGCGATGCGGCACGGTGGCCGAGGTCGGCGTCGGGGCGGCCGAAGCTACCGTACGGGGTTTCGAAGACGTGCAGGTGGCTGTCGGTCCAGGCGAAGGCGACCTGGATCAACTCGTGCAGGCAGGTGAGGTTGACGTCCGCAGGCACCTCGAGACGCCGCCAGATCGGCGGGCGAGCCCCTCGCAGGCTCACCTTGATCTGGTAGATGGGGGCCGGGCCGTCGGACTTCTTGCGCTTCGCGGGCAGGCTGGCCGGGCGACGCTGGGCGGGCACGCCACCGGCCCGTCCCGACGGCTGCAGCAGGTCCAGCAGCGCGGAGATCGACGCTACGTCCAGTTCGCCGTCCTGCAGATTGCCGCGCTTACGTTGCCGGGGCACGGGAAGCGCCCGGATCCGGCTGCGCAGCAGCAGGGCCAGGGCGGCGTAGCAGGGGCCGTCCTCATCGACGACTTCGTCCAGCGCCTCAGGGTCGAAGCGGTCGTGTTCGGCGCGGGCGTCCAGCGCGTCCTCCACGGCCCCGCGGAAGTCCGCCGGCCGCACCTTCTCCTCAGTTACCTCGACCCCGCCGGCGCGCAGGTCGGACAGGAGCGCCTCGCGCGCCTCCGGCCACTGGTCCGCGTCGATCAGCAGGATCTCACCGGCGCCACCACAGTCGCAGTCGTCCAAGGCGACGCCGACGACGTGCGACCGGCCGGCCCGCTGGAACCTGCCGGCCAGCAGGAATGTGAACCCCTCCGGATCGGCGAAGCGGATGCACTCCTCGGCCGTGACCGGGGCGTCCAGTTCGGCGAGCCATGGTGGCTCGCTGACGCCCGAGTCAGCGAGCCGGCGGGCGGCCTCCGTCGCAGCGCGGCTGACCTCGCCTTCGGAGACCGAGGCGAGCCCTGCCAGCATCGCCCGAGCCTCGCGGCTGGCCTGCGCCTCGAACGCCGGCACGAACAGTTCCCGCAACGCCAGGTCGCGGTCGTCGCCCAGGTTGGCCCCGAGCGCCAGCAACGTCGAGGCGACGAGCTCCATCTCTATCGGATCCTGTATGGCGTCGATGTCGACCGCCGCCGGGATCAGATCGGCAAGCTCCAGCGTTGGCTGCTCCCCGGCGCAGTGCGGGCAGTCGCACTCCTCCGGCTCGCCCACCACGACGAGCGGGGCACCGCCCCGAACCGATCGCTTCTTCCCGTTGCGGCGCCGGTTACGGCTCACTGGACTCATGCCGCACAGTCTGCCGTACCCCACCGGCCCGCGCACAAGCCGGACACGCCTGAACCCGAGGACGAGCCACGCCCGCACCCGGCGGACGTCACGGAACGCTGCCAACTGTCAGGGAAATCCCGGGGGGTGATCAAGCCGAGGTAATTGTGCTGCGGTGGGCGTTGACGACCCAGGCGTCCGCGAGGGCGATCCATTCGTTGTCGCCCACCCGGACCACCGCACCGTCCAGCTTGGGCAGCGTCCCCGGGTCCTCCATCGGGCAGAGCAGCCACACGTCTCCCGCCCCACCGCGCGCCACGTCCGCCAGCTCGTGGAGCCGCTCCATCGCCCGGTACCGCGCCAGCACCGCCGCGTCGTGCAGCAGCACCGGTCCCTCGTCAGGCGACAGCGATGCCCGCAGCGCGGGAGCCGCGAGGTCCCACGCCTGCTCGACGTACTCGCCGAGCTTGATGGCGCCCCGGGAGCCCGGCTCGGCGATGTCCGCACCCAGCACCGTCTCCCAGGTGGGCTTCGGCTTGGCGTCGACCAGGCCGCGCAGCTCGCGAAGGAACACGGCGGCCACGCTGACCGGCCGGGCGTCGAAGCGCCGGGCCAGTTCCTCGCGGGCCAGCGCGTACCGGTTGAGGCGTACGGTCAGCGCGCGGAAGCCTCCGACGGACGTGGCCGCGGTCAGCCGTTCCTCGGCCCGCATCGCCGCCGCCAGCTCCGGCGACTCCGCCGCCCAGCGGCTCGGCACACTCGTCGCCGAGGGCCGACGCTGGATGATCGACATCGAGGACGAGACGTTGCGGGGCGGCGGCGGGACGTACTTGTCGCGGTCCCACCGCAGGTCGAAGCCGGCGTCGGCGAGCAGCCGGTCAAGTTTCGGGTGCGGCGGCAGCGGCGCCAGCTCGGGGAACCGCGCCGTCACCCGCTGGACGACCTGCTCCGGAATCAGGCCCCGCCGCCCCTCGGCCGTGGTCGCCGGCGGTACCACGCCGGCCTGGGCGAGCCGCAGCGCGCGTACCGGGTCGAGGTCGCGCGGGTACAGCTCCAGCCGTGCGGTCGCGGCGGCCCGCTCCGACGCCACCGCGGCGAGCAGCACCCGCCGCCGCTCGTCGATCGCGTCGGCCGCACCGCCGGCGCGGCCACCGCCGCGAGGGTACGCAGCACGGTCGCCGCGCTGGGCAGCACCTCGCTGGCGGCGAGCCGGTCGGCAGCCTTGCCGAGCGCGTCGGCGTAGTCGAGCAGCGCCGGCGCGGCCGGAGTGTCCGGCGCGTCGTCGTCGCCCGCTTCGAGGGCCACGAGCAGCCGGTCGCCGCGCGGGTGCGGCTTGCCGTCGACGTCGGCGCGGGCGTGGCGGCGCAGCAGCAGGCGCGGCTCCTCTACGAGGGCGTCGATCTCGACGGCGGCCCGCACGGCGGCGACCGCGACGGCGAGCCGCAGCTCGTCGCCGGTGCGCACCGAGCCGCGGCTGATGAGCAGCGCCGCCGCCAGCTCGACGACGCCCATCACCGCCCGCCGTCGCGCAACAGCTCGATGGTCTGCGTACGCACGCTGCCCACGGCCGGGAGCTCGTGCCAGCGTTTGCGCTGCTTGCCGAGGATCTGCGCGATCCGGCCGGCGGTGACCCCGACGGCGGTGGCGACCTGCGGCTGCTGCGGCCAGAGCGGCAGCGCCGGCAGCGCGCCGGAGGAGTCGGGCAGGTTCAGCAACAGCCGGGTCGCCTCCACCTCGGCGGCGTTGCGGCTGTTCTTGACCGGTAGGAGCAGGGTGGCGATCGCGTCGAGCCCGACGCGTACCAGATCGGTGTCGCCGTCACCGGCGGTGGTCTCGGTGGCGGCCTCGGCGGTGGCCGCCTTGCGGGCGGCGGCCGAGGTGGGAATGATCTCCCGCTCCCCCAGCCGGGTACGCCACTCCTTGACCCGGCGCTGCAACTCCTGGCGGGTCTTGGCACCGAGGCCGGGCAGGTGGGCGAGCTTGTTGGCGACGGCGAGCAGCTCGCCGACGGTGGCGGCGTCGAGCCGGTGGGAGGCGGAGACCGCTCGCGGGGTGAGGCCGGCGGCCTCCAGGGCGGTCGCCCGGGTGGCCTTGCCGGCGGCCTCCTCGCGGGCGGCCTCGGCGATTTCGACGTCCGGCTCGTCGGCCTCGATCTCCGGGTGGTCGGTCCCGACCGGCGTACTCGCGTCGGAGCGGCGGAACACCTGCTGCCAGGCGTCGCGCATGTCCTTCAGCGAGGCGAACCGGTGGCGGTGGTCGCGGTGCAGGGCCTGGTGGAGGAACTCCACCAGGCCGTCGCGGACAGCCGGGTCGAACGCCTCCGCGGCCAGGACCGGCGGGCCCTCGGTGAGCTGCGGCTCGGTGCCGCCGTCGCCCCAGATCGGCAGTTCACCGGAGGCCATCTCGTGCAGGGTGACGGCGAGGGCGTACCACTCGGCGTGCTTGTCGTAGACCTGCCGGCTGGCCGTGCCGAGGAACGGGTCGAGGAACGGGTCGAGGTAGCGCGGGGTGCCCGCCGCCAACTCCTTGACCGAGACCCCGGCCAGGGAGAAGTCGAAGAGCACGAGCTGGCGGGTGCGGTTGGGGCGTACCCGGATGGCGATGTTGTCCGGTTTGATGTCGCGGTGGTAGACGCCCTCGCCCTCCAGGTAGTCGAGGGCGCCGAACAGGTAGTCGCTGTAGGTCTCCAGCTCGTCGACGGTGAGCCGGCCGTCGTCACGCAGCTTGCGGGCCAGGGTCAGCTCGCCCGCGTGCTCGAGGACGATCACCGTACGGTTGGCGATCTGCAGCGGCTCCGGGCGGGCCAGCCGGATCACCCGGGAATCGGTGAGCGGCCGGAGCACCCGGGCCTCGTGGGCGAGCCGCGTGCCCTTCTCGTCGGAGAGGCCGACCTTGAGCACCTCGTCCCTGCCGGTGCGCTCGTTGTGAGCGAGGAACGCCCGGCAGGTCGACCCGGTGCCCAGCCGCTTCTTGACGGTCCACTCGGCGACCCGATCGCCGCCGCGGGTCTCCAGCGGGTCGGTCTCCGCCGGCTCGGGCTCCTCGGGATGCACGGAAACCGGTGGCGGCGCGGTGAGTTCGTTCTCGACCTCTTCGAGCATCTCGATGAACTCGCTGACGGTGGTGAGGCGCTGCGTCGGCACCGGGGCCGTGGCGGCCTGGATCAGCTCGTCGGCGAACTCGGTGATCCCGTCCGCCACCGCGGAGGGGCACAGGCCGTTGTCCCGGGCGATCCGGGCCAGCAGCTCCTGCCGCTTCGCCGCCGGCGGTTGGCCGGTGAGGATCAGGTACGCCAGTGCACCGAGCCCGAAGACGTCCATGGCGACCGGGTCCGGCCGGGGCGCGGTCAACTCCGGCGCGAGGTACGCCTCGGCGGAGAGTTCGATGTGCGAGGCCGCGTGGGAGGAGAGGGTGACCGGGTCACCGCTGCTGCCCCCGACCGATTCGTTGGCCCGGGTGGCGGCCTGCCAGTCGCTGATCTGCAACTGCGGGACGAGCCACGCCTCCTCCTCGCTGCCGCCGGGGCGCTTCGGCCCGGGGGCGACCAGCACGCTGCGGGCGGAGAGGGCACGGTGGTGCAGCCGGCGCCCGTGCGCGTACGCGACGGCCTCGGCGAGCTGGCGGATCATCGCCAGGCGGCTCAGCGGGTCGAGCCGTTCGCCGTACTGGGCGACGTAGTGGTCCAGCCGCATGGCCCGGGGGTCGTGGCGGAAGATCAGCGCGGGCCCCGCCTCGTGCGACTCCATCGAGTCGACCCGCACGATGCCCGGATGGTTGATGCCGTGCAGGACCACCATCTCGCGTTTGGCGGCCCGTTCGATGCTCGCCCGCTCGGCCTGCACGGCGTTCCGCTCAACCAGGTAGATGCGGACGCGGCGGTGCTCACGTTCGAGATCGCGGTGGCGGGCGTGGTGGTCCTGCCAGGTGGGGCCCAGGTCGAACGGCCGGCTCTCCAGATCCCACGAGCCGATCTGGTAGTGCTTGCGGCTCCGCGCGATGCCGACGGCCTTGAGCAGGTCAGGCAGCGCCGCGGACAGCTCCTTGGTGACTCGCTGTCGCTCGTCCTGCGGGGGTCGTTGTAGCAGCGAGCCGATGGACGGCAGCGGGCCGGCCTGGTGTCCGGGCACCGGCTCGGAGCCGTAGATGCCGTGCAGGTGGTGGTCGGAGAGCCCGATCTGCAGGCCAGGCTTGGATAGGAACACCGCCGCCTGGAGGAACGGGACCCGCATCCTTGGCCCCTTGCGCTGGTCCGCGGCGATCTGAAGCAGGGACTTCAGCTTCTTGGCCTTGCCGTCGGCCAGGTGCAGAGGATTGTCGAAGGTCCGAGTGCCACTCGGGTTGGACTGGATCCAGTTGGAGCCGCTGGACACCAGCCGGCCGGTCAGGCTCTTGATCTCGATCAGGTAGATCCCGCTCGGGGCCGCCACCAGCAGGTCGACCTCATAGGGGTGGCCGGTCTGCGCGGTAAACATGAAGTTCGACCAGGCCCGGTAGGGCTCGGTGTCCGGCAGCAGCGCCTGGACGTACGCCAGCGCCTCCCGCTCGTGCGCGAACTGCGACGGCGTGATCGTCGTCCACCGGCCCTCCTGCATGCGGAAGATCCTAGGACCAGATCGCGAGGAAGTGGCTGCCCGGCAGGCCCGCATCGGCCGGTTTCACCGGATCATCGACCCAGTTCTCGTACGCCCTCGATCTCGTCGTTGGTGAACCCGGCGAACAGCTGGCCGGTGATCTGCTCGAACTCCGCGGGCTCTGGGCCTGATCAACGGCGAACGACCGTTGAAGCAACAGCCTCAGCCACAGTTGTCGCAGGTACCGCTCGCGGGAAATTGGATGAAACAGTTGGGGCACATTGGCCGCCGCGGCTCAGGAGCCTGGGCACGTCGGTAGGCAATCGCCTTCTCAAGGCGCGGCGCAAGGGCAGGCTTGCCGCCATCCGGTGGCAGCGCCGCACCGAAATGGCGATAACAGTCGAGGCGAGCTCGGGCAGCATGCCGCTCCCTCTCCAGCTCATCCTCGACCGGCAGTTCCCCAGCCACTTGCAGCACCTCCTTGTATCCCACCCCGACCTTGCCGTCGTCGGTGTGCACGACAAGCGCGGTCAGTGGCGGATCACCTCGGCGGTGCGCCTCGCGCACAACCCTACCGAGCACAGAGCCGATCCAGTTGTGCAGGAGAGCCGAGGTCCGTACGCCGGACCTGGCTTGGACCTGTTCTCCGAGTTTCTTGTAGGTGATGATCTCGTGATATCGCTGGGCTACCTCGATGAGTACGTCATACGCATGCCGAGCCCAGACGTCCCAGGCTTCCTCCGCACTCACATTGCCGCCGGAGTCGCTCCAGTACCCACGCCTCTGCTCCATCGGTCCCTCTTCGTCGCCTGGTACCCGACTTTCCTGGCCAGCCTTGAAGGTAGAGCAACGGTGTAACTCCGAGGGGCCCGACCGGGCGTGCCGAAACTCAGTGCCCGCGCGGCTGCGGGCGGCTGGCGGTCCGCCTTGTTAGCGTGGGTCGACGTTCGTCACCGTCGACACGTCCCGGGCTGGTCCGTGCCCACGGCGCGACACCCCTCAACCAGCCCACCCGCGAGCCGGACGCTGGCACCGGCTGACGGTGCGGAGGAGGGGTGACATGACCGACGCGTCGGGTGGAAAGGCGCGCTCACCGGACCGGCGGCCACGGTGGGCCGACCGGGGGCGGGAGCTGGCCGACGCCGTCGGCCCCCGCCTGCTGGCGGGCATTCGTACCCTGTGGGCGCAGCTGCTTCCGCTGCTGCAGAAGTTGTGGGCGGCGGCGGACGGGGACGTGCCGTCTCTCCCGCCCGACGAGACGCTCAAGCTCGAACACCGGGAGTCGTACAACCCGTTCGCCGTCGCAGCGAAGGGACACGTCTTCACCTTCACCGTCTATCCCGTCCTCACCTGGTCGGCGGCCGGCCTCCGCGCGGAGGCGCTGGCCTGGTGCGCGGGACAGTTCAGGCACGCGGCGATCCACCGGTTGCGGCGCATCGCCGCGGACCGGGCGCGCGACATCGCCCCACACCGGGCGGGCGACCTGGAGGTCGCGCTGCAGGCGGCGCTGGAGAAGCAGCCGCCGTGGCGGTACGAGCGCGCCGGCATGACGGTCGAGTGCCGGCCGGAGGTGCGGGAGGTACGCCACGACGACCGGGTGCGAGAGACGCTGCGGCCACACTGGGACCGCCTGATCGAGCTGGAGTGCGAGTACGAGCTGTACCTGACGCGGGCCCGGTACGCGGAGGAGCTGAACCGGCGATGGGTGACGCTCCTCGACAAGATGGGCGCCGATCCCGCCGGCGACGAGGAGGCGGAGGCGATCGCCGAGGAGCTGACCCGGGCGCGGCGGCACATGGCCGCGGAGCAGCAGGCCGCCGCCCAGTGGAGCGCGGAGCTCCTGCGGGACCGGCGGCGCTTCGACCGGATCTTCGAGCCGTTCAGCACCATCCCCATCGTCCCGCAGCAGCCCTCCGGGGCCACCGCCCAGAACGCGGCGCCGGCCGAGGCCACCGCGCCGGAGTCGGGCCAGGACGAGCGGCGCTGATCAGGTATCTCCCTGAAGTTCGGCTGGCCCGCGCGATGGCCGCGTCGTATGAACGGGCGGCGCCGGAATCGACGCGCCGGACGCCCGGACGGAAGTTGAAAGATGATCTTCCATGTATCTATTGAAATTTGTCTCCAACCTGTGACCTAATACTGACAGTTCCTTTCACCAGCCGCACTGCGGCAAACCCCCAAGGGAGGAAAGATGAAGCGTCCCCTGCGATCGGCGCTGCGCACGGCCAGCGTCGCCCTGCTCACCACGGTCGCCATGGCCGCCTCGACCCTGGTCGGCGCGGCGCCGGCCAGCGCCGCACCGGCCGGCCTGCCCGGCATGGACGTCTCCAGCTGGCAGGGCAACGTGAACTGGCAGGGCGCCTGGAACAACGGTGCCCGGTTCGCGTACGTCAAGGCCACCGAGGGCACCGGCTACACCAACCCGTACTTCGCCCAGCAGTACAACGGCTCGTACAACGTCGGGATGATCCGGGGCTCGTACCACTTCGCCCGACCGGACGTGTCCAGCGGTGCCACCCAGGCCAACTACTTCGTTGACCACGGCGGCGGCTGGTCCAAGGACGGCAAGACCCTGCCGGGCGCGCTCGACATCGAGTACAACCCGTACGGTGCCACCTGCTACGGGCTGAGCCAGGCCTCGATGCGCAGCTGGATCGCCTCGTTCGTCAACCAGTACTACGCCCGCACGGGCCGGTGGGCGACCATCTACACCACCACCGACTGGTGGAGCACCTGCACCGGCAACACCTCGCAATTCGCCGCCAACAACCCGCTCTGGATCGCCCGGTACGCCAGCACCGTCGGCACCCTGCCAGCCGGCTGGGGGACGTACTCGTTCTGGCAGTGGGCCTCCTCCGGCACCTTCCCCGGTGACCAGAACGTCTGGAACGGCACCCTGGACCGGCTCAAGGTGCTGGCCTGCAACGGACCCTGCTGACCCGCTCCCGGTGGCGGGCCGCCCTCCGGCCACTCCGGCTCGGCTTGTCTGACGCCACGCCGCGACCCGGAGCAGCTGCCCGCCACCGGCGGCGTCCGTACCCCTGAGGAGGCCCCGATGTCCGTCCCCGTCCCCCGGCGGACCGTGTTGCGCGGCGCGGTCCTGCTCGGCGCCGCCGCCGGCGCCACCGCGCTCACCCAGTTCGGTGACGACCGCAGTGCCCGGGCCGTCGCCACCCCGGTCGACCAGCCGGTGATCGCCAACTGCGCGACCTGGAGCGCCCGCCCACCCTCGTCCCCCGTGAGCGTGGTGCAGAGCCGCCCGAACAAGATCATCATTCATCACACGGCGTTCCCGAACACCACCGACTATAGCCTCGCGCAGGCCTACCAGAACTCGCGGGACATCCAGAACCTGCACATGGACACCAACGGCTGGCTCGACTCCGGGCAGCACTTCACCAACAGCCGCGGTGGCTACCTGACCGAGGGCCGACACGGCAGCCTGTACGCGCTGCTGCACGGGCAGACCATGGTGCAGGGGGCGCACTGCGTCGGGCAGAACAGCCAGGCCATCGGCATCGAGAACGACGGCACCTACCTCAACGTGCAGCCGCCGAAGGCGCTCTGGGACAGCCTGGTGTGGTTCTGCGCGTTCACCTGCCAGCAGTACGGCATCCCGTCCAGCGAGATCTACGGGCACAAGGACTTCAACAACACCCAGTGCCCGGGACTGCTGCACGACCGGCTACCCGAGCTGCGCAGCGCCGTGGCCGCCCGGCTCGGCGGCTGACCGCCCGATCCGCCGTCGCGGGGCACCTCACCGGGGGACCTCACCGGGGTGCCCCGCATCGGCGTCAGGCCGGCGCGGCCCTGAACTCGTGGACGACCTCGATCCGGCCCACCGAGGTGCTCGTTGAACTCGGCCAGATCCTCGGCCGGCACCCAGAGTTCGCGAATGTCCCGCCCGCCCACCTGACGTACTGGATACCGGGCGGCGAACTCGCGCTGCACCGCGAACCGGGTCACGTACCCGACGCCGGAGGCCGGGACGTTCCAATCCCGGGCAATCAGGATCGCGTACTCCTCGCTGAGCACTGGATAGAAGATCGGCTGATCCGACAGCCGAGGCGGCCAGGCACGCCAGCCGGACGCCTCGACCAGGGCCAGTTCCTCCGGCCCGGTCGGCCGCCACAGCGTGATGGTCTCCACGATCTCCCCTCCCCCTCCGGTCGGCGCAGACTACCGGCGGCAGGAACGTCCAGCGGATCGCGGAGCAGCTGCTGCATCCGGAGACACACCAGGCGCCGGCCGGATGACGGGGACGGTCGGCTCGGCGGGCGGGTAACGTGCTGCGGCGTGACCGTCACACCGTACTCGTACTGCTCGTACTGCGGCGCCGCCTACCCGGCGGAGGCCGGCTGGCCACGGGTTTGCGCGGCCTGCGGCGGGACGGTGTGGCGGAATCCGCTGCCGGTCGCGGTGGCGGTGTTGCCGGTGCGGACGCCGACCGGCCTGGGCGTGGTGGTGGTCCGCCGGGACATCGAGCCGGCCCGCGGGCAGCTCGCGCTGCCCGGCGGTTTCATCGAGTACGGCGAGGAGTGGTCGGAGGCGCTGGTCCGGGAACTGCGGGAGGAGACCGGCCTGCTGGCCAACACCGAGGAGGCCCGGCTGTACGCGGTGCATGGGGCGCCGGCCGGCGGCACCATGATGGTCTTCGGCGTGCTGCCCGAGCGGGCGGTAGGCGACCTGCCGCCCTCGGCGCCGACTGAGGAGGCCACCGAATGGCTGGTCGTCACCGAGCCGGTCGAGCTGGCCTTCTCCACCCACACCCGGGTGCTGGCCGACTTCCTCGCCGAGCAGCGCCAGCCATGAGCCCTCGTCGCGTCTGTTGACCATGAAGTTGGGCGTGTCGCGACAAAAAATTCATGATCATGCAGCGGCGTCAGACGCGCAGGTAGGCGGCGGGGACGACGTCGGTCAGCCACACGCCGTTCGGGCTGCGGTAGAAGAGGTGCCCGTGCGCGGCCATCGCCGCCGCGTCCACGGTCAACACCACCACCTCGCCGCCCCGGCGGGCCCCGACCCGGCGGGCGGTCTCCACGTCCGGCGACAGGTGTACGTGGTGCCGGCGGCCCCGGCGCAGTCCCTCGACGCGGATCGCGGGCAGGACGCTGTCGCTCGTCCCGTGGTAGAGCCGGTCCGGCGGCGGGGCGGGGGCCAGGCCGAGGTCGACCGGGATCGAATGCCCCTGGCTGGCCCGGATCCGGTCGACGCCGTCGGCGCCGCGCTCGACGGCGAAGCGCTGTTTGTCGTTGCCGGCGACCACGGCGTCGAGGTCACCGCGGCTGATCCTCAGCGCGGCGAGCAGGTCCGCGACCGGCACCCACCCGGCCCGGTCGAGCGTCAGGCCGAACCGGTCCGGGCGGTGCCGCAGGGCCAGCGACATCCGCTTGCTCACCCGGACCAGGTCGCGATGATCCACGTCGCCAGTGTGGCGTACGTCGACCCACCGGTCGACGGATTTGACTTCTGGCCTTGGCCTTGACGCGCTGTGCGTACCAGGGTGGCGCGGCGGACGGGGGCGCGTTCCACGGTGTGGGTGATGTCCGGTCCCGTCGCGCGCACCTGTCCGGGGTGGCAGGCTGGTGAGGTTGCCGGCAGCGGGGCGACGATGGCCCGCTGGCAGACCTCGTCGTGAAGGAGAAGATCTACTCGATGGCTGTGGACGTCACCACCACGGACGAATGGCAGGCCCTGCGCAAGCACGCCGAGGCGCTGCGCGGCTCCCACCTGCGGGAGCTGTTCGCCACCGACGGGCAGCGGGGTGAGCGGCTCACCGGCGACGTCGCCGACCTGCACGTGGACTACAGCAAGAACCTGGTCACCGACGAGACGCTGCGCCTGCTCACCGCGCTCGCCGAGCGGGTCCGGCTGAGCGACCGGGTCGCCGCCATGTTCGCCGGCGAGCACATCAACTCCACCGAGGACCGCGCCGTGCTGCACACCGCGTTGCGCCTGCCGTCCGATGCGTCGCTGGTGGTCGACGGGCAGGACGTGGTCGCCGACGTGCACCGGGTGCTGGATCGGATGTCGGCCTTCGCCGATCGGGTACGGTCGGGCAGCTGGCGCGGCCACACCGGCGAGCGGATCCGCACCGTGGTCAACATTGGCATCGGCGGCTCCGACCTCGGGCCGGTGATGGCGTACGAGGCGCTGAAGGCGTATCGGGACGCGGGGATCAGCTGCCGGTTCGTGTCCAACATCGATCCGACCGACATCCACGACAAGACGGTCGACCTGGACCCGGCCAGCACGCTGTTCGTCGTGGTGTCCAAGACGTTCTCCACGCAGGAGACCCTGGCCAACGCCGACCAGGCGCGGTGCTGGCTGCTCGCGGGGCTGGACGCGGACGACTCCGCTGTCGCCCGGCACTTCGTCGCGGTCAGCACCAACGAGCAGCGGGTCCGCGACTTCGGCATCGACCCGGAGAACATGTTCGGCTTCTGGGACTGGGTGGGCGGGCGATACTCGTTGCCCTCGGCGGTCGGCCTGTCCGTGATGCTGGCGATCGGGCCGGCGCGGTTCAGGGAGATGCTGGCCGGCTACCACGCGGTGGACGAGCACTTCCGTACCACGCCGGTGGAGCGCAACATGCCGGCGCTGCTGGGCCTGCTCAACGTCTGGTACACCGACTTCCTCGGCGCGCAGACCCACGCGGTGCTGCCGTACGCGCAGTACCTGCACCGGTTCCCGGCGTACCTGCAGCAGCTCACCATGGAGAGCAACGGCAAGTCGGTGACCGTCGACGGCACCCCGGTGACGTACCCGACCGGGGAGGTCTTCTGGGGCGAGCCCGGCACCAACGGTCAGCACGCCTTCTACCAGCTGATCCACCAGGGCAAGCGGCTCGTCCCGGCCGACTTCATCGCGTTCAGCCAGCCCAACCACGACCTCGGGGACATGCACGACCTGTTCATGTCGAACTTCTTCGCGCAGACCGCCGCGCTCGCCTTCGGGCGTTCCCGCGAGCAGGTCGAGGCGGAGGGCACCCCGGCCGATGTGGTGCCGCACCGGGTGATGCCGGGCAACCACCCGACCACGTCGATCATCGCACCGAAGCTCACACCGTCGGCGCTCGGCCAGCTGATCGCCCTCTACGAGCACATCGTCTTCACCGAGGCGGCGGTCTGGGACATCAACGCGTTCGACCAGTGGGGCGTGGAGCTGGGCAAGGTGATGGCCAACCAGCTCGCGCCGAAGCTCACCGGGCACGCCCCGGAGCTGGGCGACGTGGACTCCTCGACCGCCGCGCTGATCCGCCGCTACCGCGCTCAGCGCGGCCGGGACTGAGACGTACGCCGGTGGCGGCGACCCGGGTCGCCGCCATCGGCCGTTCAGACCGGGTGGGTCAGCCGCGTAACAGCTCCGCGTGCGCGGCGCGGAGCCGGGCGAGCGCCGGGTCACCAGCCGCTCGGCGGTCCAGCTCGGCCCAGGCCTCGGCGAGGGCGTCGGTGAGCGCACGCCGCTCGGCCGCGTGCCGCCGGCTGCTCTGCCGGTGCAGCTCCTCGAGGCGGCGGGCCCAGCCGGCGCTGATCTCGGCGAGCCGTTCGGCGTCGGCCCGGGCCTGCGCCGCCGTGCGGGCGGCGGGGGCGGGCACGATCGCGGCGACCGGACGCGGGTCGCCGTCGCGGGTGACCACGGTGACGGTGTCGGTCAGCTCGGCGAGGGCGACGAGCTGGGTGAGCCGGGTGCGGACCTCGCGCAGCGGCAGGGCGCGCGGCTGGGGGGACCGGTCGGCCAGTGCGGGGGCAGCCATGGACACATGTTGACGTCGGGGTACGACAGAACCACGTCGCGTGTCCGCCGGCCCGGCGGTCAGCGGCCGGCTGGCGCCTCCGACGTCCACTCCTGGGCCAGCACCGACCAGACTTCCATGTCGGCCCGGCCGGTCGGCCCCGCGGCGGCCTCGCGGAGGACGCCATCGCGGCGCATGCCCAACCGCCGCGCGACGGCGATGCTGCGGTCGTTGCCGGCCTTGGTCACCCACTCCACCCGGTGGATGCCACGCTCGCGGATCGCCCAGTCGATGATCACGCGGGCGGCGCGGGTGACCAGGCCCTGCCCCTCGGCACCGGCCTCCAGCCAGCAGCCGGCCTCGCAGACGCCGGTGGTGGTGTTGAACGAGACGAACAGCACGCCGCCGACCAGGGTGCCACGCTGCCAGATCCCCCAGATTCCGCCGTCGTCGCGCGCCCACCGGTCGGCGTAGTTCTGCAGGACGCGGCGAGCCGAGTCGGCGTCGGTGGCCACGAAGGAGGCACCCACCCACGGGGCGATGTGCTCTCGGCAGCGGTCGATGTTGGCGAGGAACTCGTCGGCGTGCCACGGCTGGAGCGGGCGCAGCTCGGCGTCGTCGGTCAGGGGCAGGGCGAACACCGGAGCAAACTAGCAGCCCAGGAGCGGGCCGCCGGAGGATGTCGGCCGGTCGCCCTACGGTGTCCGCCGTGAACGCCGTCCAGACGTACCGATACCTTCAGCCGTCCGCGTTGCGCCCCGCCGGTCTCGATTTGCAGACGTGCGGTGGCCCCGCCGCCAATCCGCAATTCTTCAGCGGTTTCCTCACCACGCCCGCGGCGGCGGCCGCCGGCCTGCTCGCGGTCGCCGAGGTGGCCCGCACCCGCTATCACCAGCCGGTCAGCGCGGCGAGTCTGGACCCGGTGGTGACGGGCAGCCGGGACCGGCTGCGCTTCGAGTCCTTTTCCGGCTGTTGCGGGGTGTACGCCCGGATGGACGTCGTCCCGGCCGGATTCGACGGCGACATCGTCGGACACGGCACGACCAACGTCGACGTGAACCCGCCGCTGCGGGAGGCGCTCGCGCGGGTCGGCGGGATCGAGCCACTGCACATGGCCGTCGGCCCCGACGACCTGACCGTCTCGACCATGGACGAAGCGGTGGTGGAGAAGAAGGTCCCGCTGCCAGGGCGCTGGCTGCGCGGCTTCGCCGAGGTGCACGTGCTCACCGCCGCGTTCGAGCCACGCGCCGAGATCCCCGCCGCCGAAGCGGCCGCATTCCTGCGCCGGCTCCCCGGCGCCAACGACCGTTCCGTGCTCTGGGCGGTGCCCGCCGGGCGTACCCTCCGGCTGACCTCACGGCCGGTGCCGGGCGCCGTCTGCCTGGCCGGCGCGGGCCGACTCGCGGCCCTGCGCGGCCTGCTCCGGCACGCACGCGCCCTTCGGGTGTACGGGCCACCGGTGCGGGCCGGCTCCCCCGCGGTGCCGAGCACCTGGGAGCTCGACACCGGCGCGCTGCGGCTGTCGCTGACCCTCTCCCCCGAGCCCTACCGCGGGTTCTCCGGCGAGGGCGCCGCCCTGCTCGCGCTGGCCGGGGACGAGGTGGTCGACGACGCCGAACTGGTCGGCGCCCTGCTCTCCTGGGACCCAATGATCGACGTCGCCGCGCTCGCGGACGCGGCCGGCCTGCCCGACGACCGGGTACGCGCCGCCCTGGCCCAGCTCGGCACCGCCGGCCGGGTCGGCTACGACGTGGCGGATGGCGGGTACTTCCACCGGGTCATGCCGTACGACGCGGGCCGGGCCGAGCGGGACAACCCGCGCCTGGTCGGGGCGCGGGCGCTGGTCGAACGGGGCGCGGTCGAGTGGACGAACGAGCACGCGACGGTACGCAGCGGCGAGGAGGTCTACCGGGTGCGGCGGCTGCCGGACGGGTCGTACACCTGCTCCTGCCGCTGGTGGGGGCGGCATCAGGGGCAGCGCGGGCCCTGTAAGCACGCGCTGGCCGTGTCGATGGCGCGGACGCTGGCGGAGGTGCGGGCGTGACGGACTTCTTCGAATCCCTGGTCCGCGGCGACGTACTCGCCGTCCGGGTGGCCCTGATCGGGCTGGACGAGCCGACCCGCCGCGCGCTCGGCGACGAGTTGGTCGCGCACGTGCGGCGGCGGCGGGACAACTGGTGGTGGGGCAAGGAGTCGACCGCGCTGGCCGTGGCCGCGGTCGGCACGCTGAGCACCGCGACGAAGGCGGCGACGCTGCTGGGCCGGCGGTCGGTGTGGCTGCGGGACGCAGATCCCGAGCCGGTGGTCGACACGGCCCGGCAGCGGGGCGTGACCTGGCTGGCCAACCTGGCGTACCGGCTGGCCGAACGGCTGCCGCGGGACGAGCCCGGGGACGCCTGGCACTTCGTCGCGGGGCTGCTGCTGGCGGAGAAGGCGGCGCCGCCGGCCGGGGACGCGTTCGTCGCGGGCTGGGCGCAGGCCCTGTGGTGGCAACCCGGGAACCGGCAGCTGCCGCCCCTGCTCGACCGGCTGCGCGCCGACCCGTTCCTGGACGTGCTGCTGCCGCGGCTTTTCGAGGTGGACGGCCTCGGCAGCGAACTGGCCTCCTGGGGTTTCGGCGACGACCGGCAGGCGGCACCCCGGGCCCTGGCCAGGTTGGCGGCGGAGGGGCGGCTGGACCGGTCGGGCCTGCTGGACGGCGTCCTCGGGCGGCTGCTGCGCGGCGATCGCACGGCCGCGCTACGGCCATTCCTCGCCCTGCACGACCTGCTCGCGCCGACCCCGGCCGAGGTGGCGGCGCGGTCGGCCACGCACCTGCGGCTGCTCGCCGACGGACCTGGGCCGGTGGCCGCCATGTCGCAACGGGCGCTGCGGAGCCTGGCCGGCGACGTGGATCTGGAGTCGCTTCTGGACGTCTCGCGGGCGGTGCTGACCCGCCCGGAGAAGAGCCTGGTGCGGGGACAACTGTCCTGGCTGGACCGGCTCGCCCGGCAGCGCCCGGACCGGGCGGCCGAGATCGCGTCGGTCGTGGCGGTGGCCGCCGAGCACCCGGCGGCGGACCTGCGGGACCGGGCGGTCGCGGTCGCCGAGCGGCACGGTCACCGACCGGTCGGCGCCGTCGCCGTGGCGGTGGCCGGTGACGAGCTGCCGACCCCGGTGCCGCCGGCGGCCGCCCCGCCGCCGATCGCCGAGGTAGACGAACTGGTCGAGGAGGTGTCGGCGCTGCTCGGCGGGCGCTGGCCGGCGCTGTTGGTCGAGCGGGTCCTCGACGGGCTGGTCCGGCTGGCGACCGCAGACCGCGGCCGGCTGGAGGCGGCCCTGCTGCCGGTGCTGCAACGCCATCAGGTGGGCCTGTACGGCCACCTCTCGGTCCAGCTGCACGGGGTCCTCCTGGCCGCCGCCGCCCCGGCCGAGGCGGCGGCCCGCCGCGACCAGTGGGCAGGCATGCTCACCCAGTCCCGCCCCCGGAGGTGGCGTCTGTTCCGGCGCAGTCCGGCCGCCGAGCAGGCCCGCCGACCCGCGCCGACTCAGCTGTACTGCGTCCGGCTCGCCGAGATCGGGCAGCGGCTGGACGCGCGCCACGACCCCGGCCTGCTCGCCGCGCCGACCTCGGCCACCGGAGCCATCGACCCGACCGTCCTGTACGAACGGTTGACCGCCCTGGGCGACCGCCCAGTGTGGCGGTGGGATCTCACCCAGGCGCTGCTGCGGCTGCCGGCCGTAGTGGACGAGGCGCTGGCGGCCCGCGCGGCCGCACTCGGTACGCCTGCCGGTGACGAGCTGGCCAGCTGGCTACGCGGGAACGCCCTCCCGGCGCTGGCCCAACAGGTGGTGACCGTCGGCCGGCGGGAGCGAAGCAGCTCCTACTACTTGGGATACGACCATCTGCCCACACGGCGCACCCTGGTCGCCACCACCCCACCGGAGGGCGTGGTGGACCAGCTCCGGCTGCTCTCCGTGACACCGCGCCCGATCGGACTGGGTTACGGCGGCTGGGACGACCTCTGGCCGGCCGTGCTGCCCGGGCACCGGGGTCTGGTGGCCGCACACCTGCTCCCGGCGATCGCCGCGGCGGCGCAGGAGAACGTCCGCGAGGGTGCGACGATCCTGCCGGTGCTGGCCGAGTGCACCGGTGCGGGCGGCCCGGCGCTGGCCCTGGCATACGGGCTGTGCGCCCGGCACGAGGTGGACCGAGTCGCCGCGCTCGACGCCCTGCTGATGCTGGCCGCGGCCGGGGACCTGGACGTGCCGGCCGTGGGCGGGCACCTGGGGGCGCTGGCGGCGGACGGCCAGCTGACGCTGACCCGGGCGGCGACCCCGCTACGCGACGCCGTCGCGGCCGGCGCCCGGCTGAGTACCTGGCGGCTGCTCGCCGCGGCGCTGCCACCGCTGCTGGCCGCGCCCACCCCGCCCCGGGGCACCCCGGACCTGCTCACCCTGGCCGCCGATACGGCGACCGCGACCGGGGTACGGATCGAGGTGCCGGGACTGGCCGACGTGGTGGCGCGGGGCGGTGGCAGCCGGCTGGTGACCGAGGCTCGGCGGCTCGCCCGGGCACTAGTCACCTGACTACCCTCCGCGTTGTCCATAGAAACAGCGCCCCGTAAGGCGCGGCACGTGAGGGTGGTCATAACGGCTGGACGTCCCCGCCGGTGCTACTGCTAGCCTCCTCTGCAGGTCATGAGCGCCAGCGCCAAGCCCCGGCTCGCTGGCCGGCAACCCTCCTCCGCGGTGGGGTGCCCCGGGTGAAGACCAGGCACCGGCAGGACACCGGTGCAAGCGTGGCCTGGTACCCAGGTCATCACCGACCAGAGGGAACCATGTCTGCTCAGCTTCGCACCCCGCCCGTCGACGGCGTCGCCTACCCGGCCGACTTCACGCTGGTCAAGCGCCGGCACGTCGATCTGATGCGGGTGTGCAGCGACGGCTGTCACCGCGCCGGCGCGCGCTGACGCGCCAGCTCCTCCTTCCCCGAACCACCTTCCGGCTCGCCCGCCCCGGGCGCGCCGTCGGCGGCGTGCACCCACGTCGCCATCGGACCCTGGAGATGATCGTGCGATTCCTTCCCGCTCTGACCCGCGTCGCCGCGCTCGGCGCCGCCGCCGTGTTCGCCGCCACCGGCCTCACCGCCTGCGGCTCCACCAGCGCGGCCGCCAACCCGTACGGGCTGCTCCAGCCCGGCGTGCTCCGGGCCGGCACGCTCACCGACGCCCCGCCGAACGTGTACCTGAAGGACGGCAAGTTCACCGGCTTCGACAACGACCTGCTCACCGCGGTCGCCGCGAAGGTGGGGCTGAAGGTCGAGTTCGTCGGCACCGACTTCTCGGCCCTGCTCTCGCAGGTCAACAACCGCAAGTTCGACGTGGGCAGCTCGTCCATCACCATCACCGAGGCTCGTAAGAGGACCGTCGACTTCGGCAACGGCTACGACTTCGGCTACTTCGGACTCGACGTGCCGGCCGGCTCGTCGATCAGCGGCTTCGACCAGCTCACCGGCAAGCGGGTCGTGGTCGTGCAAGGCACCGTGCAGGACGACTACGCCACCCGCGAGAACCTCAACCCGGTGCGGGTACCCGACTACAACGGCGCGATCAACCAGCTCAAGGGCGGCACCGCCGACGCCTGGATCGCCCCGGCCGAGATCGGCGACAAGTCGGCCGCCGACAGCAACGGCAAGATCAAGGTGGCCGCCAAGCAGCTCAGCCCGGCGCCGACCGCGTACGCCTTCGCCAAGGGCGGCGACAAGCTGCGCGAGGCGCTGAACAAGGGCCTCGACGAGGTGATCGCCGATGGCACCTGGAGCAGGCTGCAGGCGCAGTACTACCCGGGCCGGCCGATCCCGGCCGACTTCAAGCCCGGCAGCGGCACGGTCGCGGCGCCGTCGCCGTCGGCGGCTTCCTGACGTACGACGAGCAAGCGAGAGCGGGGCGGTAGGAGAAGACGATGGATCCGTTGCGCACCCTGTGGGAAACCTTCTTCGACTGGGACTCCATGCGCGAGGCGCTGCCGGAGATGCTGACCGTTGGGCTGCCGAACACCCTGATCCTGGCGGTCTCCGCCGCCCTGCTCGGCTCGGTGCTGGGCATGCTGCTGGCCGTCGCGGGCATCTCGCGTACCCGATGGTTGCGGTGGCCGGCTCGGGTCTACACCGACGTGTTCCGCGGCCTGCCTGCGGCGGCGACCATCCTGCTCATCGGCGTCGGCCTGGCGCCGCTCGGCATGCAGGTTTGGGGGCCGAATCCCTATCCCCTGGGCGTGCTGGCGCTGTCGCTGATCGCCGCCGCCTACATCGGGGAGATCTTCCGCTCCGGCATCCAGAGCGTGGAGGCCGCCCAACTGGAGGGGGCCCGGGCGCTCGGCTTCTCCTGGGGCGACGCGATGCGGCTGGTGATCGTCCCGCAGGGGGTACGCCGGGTGCTGCCCGCCTGGGTGAACCAGCTCATCGCCCTGATCAAGGACTCCAGCCTGGTCTACTTCCTCGGCCTGGTGGCCAGCCAGCGGGAGCTGTTCCGGATCGGCCAGGACTACGCGGCCACCACCGGAAACGAGTCGGCGCTGCTGCTGGCCGGGCTGTTCTACCTGGCGCTGACCGTGCCGCTGACGCACGCGGTCAACTGGATCGACCGGCGGCTGCGGCAGGGGCGGGCGGTCGCCCTCCCCGATCCGGACCTCGACCTCGACCTCGCTCCCGCCGGCACGGCGGTCCCGACCGGAAAGGACCCGCGATGAGCACGGCTACCGCTGCCTCGGTCAGCCTCGCGGTGCGCGACGTGCACCTGGCCTTCGGCGCGCACCAGGTGCTGCGCGGCGCCGACCTGGAGGTGGCCCGGGGCGCCACCGCCTGCGTGATCGGGCCGTCCGGGTCCGGCAAGTCGACCCTGCTGCGCACCATCAACCGGCTCATCGAGCCGGACCGCGGCGACGTGCTGCTGGACGGCCGCAGCGTGCTGCGCGACGACCCGGACGCGCTGCGCCAGCGGATCGGCATGGTCTTCCAGCAGTTCAACCTGTTCCCGCACATGACCGTGCTGCGCAACATCACCCTCGCCCTGCGCAGGCTCAAGAAGCTCGGTGAGGACGAGGCGGTACAGGTGGCCCGCGAACAGTTGGCGCTGGTCGGGCTGGCCGCCAAGGCCGACGCCCGGCCGGCGCACCTGTCCGGTGGGCAGCAGCAGCGGGTGGCGATCGCCCGGGCGCTGGCCCTGCGCCCGCAGGTGATGCTCTTCGACGAGGCCACCTCGGCGCTCGACCCGGAACTGGTCAAGGGCGTGCTCGGGGTGATGGCCGACCTCTCCGCCGCCGGTATGACCATGGTGGTGGTCACCCACGAGATGGGCTTCGCCCGCGAGGTCGCCGACACGGTGGCCTTCATGGACCGGGGCGTCGTCCTCGAGGCGGGTAAGCCGGCCGCCGTCTTCGAGTCGCCGGAGCACCCGCGGCTGCGCCGCTTCCTGTCCCAGGTGCTCTGACCCGCGCCGCCGCCCAGCGCTCAGCTGCCGTCGCAGCGGCCGGAGAGGGCGTAGCGGGTGAGCACCACGTCGCCGATCTGGCGTACCTCGACGACGCGGGCGCGGTGGCCCGGGTGCCAGGGATAGCGCCCGTCCTGCACGAAGCGGGGCGCCCGGCCGTCGCCGACGAAGAACGGCGCGACCACCAGGTGCAGCTCGTCGGCGAGGCCGGCGGTGAGGAACTGGCAGTGCACGCTGCCGCCGCCCTCCACCATCAGCCGGCGTACGCCCTGGGCGGCGAGGTCGGCGAGTACCGCCTCCGGGGTGGCCGGCTCCCCCGCGTCCACCACGGTCGCCACCCCACCCACCTGCTCCTGGGTCTTGTGCACGGCGCCGCTCGGGCAGTAGACCAACTTCACCCCGTCGCCGTGGGTGAAGAACCGGGCGGTCGGGTCGAGGTCGCCGCTGGCGGTGACGGTGACCTTCACCGGCGACGGGGGCAGGCCGTGGGCCACCCGGTCGGCCCGCCGCCGGGCGGAGCGCACCAGCAGCCGGGGGTCGTCCCGCCGGACGGTGGCCGCACCGACCATGATCGCGTCACAACCGGCCCGGACCGCGTCGATCCGGTCGAGGTCGGAGTCGTTGGAGAGCAGCAGCCGCTCGGTCGAGGCGTCGTCGATGTAGCCGTCGATCGACATCGCGCAGCTCAGCAGCACGTACGGTTTGGTGGTCATGGCACAAACGGCAGGTCGAGGGCATGGTCGGCGTGGGTCGCCTTCGCCGCCAGGTAGTCGGCGTTCGCCGGGGACAGGTGCACCCCGGTCGGCACCCGGTCGACCACCGTCACGCCCAGCCGGTCGAGCTGGGCCGCCTTGTCCGGGTTGTTGCTGAGCAGGTTCACCTGGGTCACGCCCAGCGCGGCGAGCATCTGCGCGGCCACCGCGTAGTCGCGCTCGTCGGCGCCCCGGCCCAGCGCCATGTTCGCCTCGTACGTGTCCAGGCCCCCGTCCTGGAGGGCGTACGCGTCGAGCTTGGCGTACAGGCCGATGCCCCGGCCCTCCTGGCGCAGGTAGAGCAGGTATCCGCCGGCCTCGGCGATCCGCTCGACCGCCTCCCGCAGCTGCGGCCCGCAGTCGCAGCGCTGGCTGCCGAACACGTCGCCGGTGAGGCACTCGCTGTGCGGGCGGACCAGTGGCGGATCGCTGTGCGGCGTCCGCCGCTCCCCGGCGCCCGCCCGGTCGCCGAGCGCGAAGGCGAGGTGCTCCCGGCCGTCGACCAGGCCGTGGAAGGAGTGGACCCGGGCGGTGGTGACGTACCCGTCGGGGAACCGCAGCGGCACCGTGACCTGGGTCCGGACCGTAGCCATGGGCAGGGTTTCGTCCATCGTCGTCCTCCGTCCGGGGCTGCCGGACGCGCCGGCACCGCACACCTCGCCCCCCTCACCGTAAGCGGGATCACCGACAGTTGCCGCCCACCCGGACAGGCGTCACGCTGCCGCAGCAGCACGGCGGTCAGGCCGGCGGCCGCTCACGCCCGGACGGCCCGGCCAGCAGGTCGGCGTGGTGCAGCACCACGTGCAGCCGACCTGCGGCGAGCTCCCCCAGCCGCCGATTCCGGTACGCCCCGACCGCTCCGGTCAGCTCCGGGCGTTCCTCGCCGGCCGCGTCGAGCCAGCCGAGCAGCCACTCGGCGGTCAGTGCCGGCTGCTCGGGGCCGAGCCGCCACGGGCTGGGCCGGACCCGCACGTCGATCCCGCGGCGGCGGAAGGCCGACACGGTGGCGTCCACGGCGTCCGGCCCGAGCAGGGTCCGGCCGTCGGTGGTCCGGCGCTGGTGGGCGTTGAACGCGGCGGTGAGCGCCGCGTCGAGCGGGTCGGCCGGGGTGAGTTCCACCCGGCCGACCACGGTGAGCGCGAAGAGCGTGGGGTGGCCGGCGCAGGCGTCCACGGTCCGCTCGACCTCCTCAACGGTGAGCATGTCGAGCAGCGCCGACGCCGTGACCAGGTGGGCGTCGGCGAGTTCGGCGGCGCCCAGCCGGGTGATGTCGGAGCTTCGGGTCGCCACGGTGACCGGGCTGCCGTCGGCCGCGTACAGCTCGGTGGCGGCGAGGGCCAGCAGGTCGGGGTCCCGCTCGTGCAGCACCCAGTGTTGGGGGCCGGGCAGCCGGGGCGCGAGCCAGCGGGCCATCGAGCCGGTGCCGCTGCCCAGGTCGTGCACGATCACGGGCCGGTCGGCGGGCAGCCGGCGACGGACCGCTTCCACGAGGTCGGCCGACCGGGCTGCTGCGTCGGCGGGCTCGCGCAGCCCGAGCCAGTCGGCGAAGTCGGGTGGGAGTTGGGTGGTCATGCCGCCGCCTCCTTGAGGGCCGCCGCCAGCCGGTCCGCGGTGACCGTCCAGCCGGTGAGCGTGTCCCGCCGCCGCTGGGCCGCGTGGCGCAGCCGGGCCCGCAGGTCCGGCCCGGTGAGCCAGCGGCGCAGCGCCTCGGCCAGTGCCGCGGGGTCGTCGGGGGGTACGAGCAGGCCGGGCCGATCGCCGTCCGGGGCGTGCCCGAGCGCCTCGGGCAGCCCGCCGGTGTCGCTGCCCAGCACCGGTACGCCCCGCGCGAGGGCCTCGGTGACCACCATCCCGTACGTCTCCCGCCGGGACGGCAGGACCAGCAGGTCGGCGGCGGCGTAGGCGGCGTCGAGGACGACGCCGGTGCACGGGCCGGCCAGCCGGACCCGGTCGGCCAGGCCGGCGTCGGTGAGCTGCCGCCGGAGCCGGTGGACGAAGCCCGGATCCCGGGTGAGCGCGCCGACGCAGTCGCAGGTCCAGGCGAGGCCGGCGAGCGTGGCCAGGGCGGCGGCGAGCACGTCGTGCCCCTTGTGCGGGGTGACCGCCGCGACGCAGAGCAGCCGGATGCCGTTCGGCGAGCCGGGGGCGAGCGGCGCCCGGTCGACGCCCGGCGCGGCGACCTGCACCCGGTCGGCGGGGAGCGGGTAGCGGTCGACCAGCCGGCGGCGGGTCCACTCGCTGGTGGCGACCACGCCGGTGGCCAGGGCCAGGGATCGGGCTTCGGCCTCGTCCTCGAACGGCAGGTGGACGAGCACCACCAGGCGCAGCCGCCGGGCGTGCGGTGCCAGCACCTCGGGCACCACGGACGCGACCAGGCCGTCGAGCAGGACCAACGCGCCGTCGGGCAGCCCGGCCAGGACCCCGGCGAGGGCGACCCGCTCCCCCGGCTCGGGGCACGGCCAGCCGCCGGGCACCGGGTGCTCCTGGACCGTCCAGCCGAGGGCGGCCAGGCCGTGGCAGACCCGCCGGTCGTACGCGTTGCCGCCGCTGGGGGCGGCCGGGTCGTCGATGTCGCCCGGCAGCACCACGTGGACGACGCTCATCCGGGCTACAGCGGCCGCTCGTAGCTGGCCCAGGCGATGTGCGACTCGTGCAGGGTGACCGTGATCCCGGCGAGGCCGCGGGCGCCCTCGCCGAGGTGTCCGGCGTGCACGGCCTCGGCGAGCCGGTCGGCGACCGTGCGGGCCAGCACCTCCGTGGTGGTGTTCACCCCGGCGAAGGCCGGCTCGTCGTCGAGGTTGCGGTAGGTCAGCGCGCCGAGCACGGCCTTGAGCTGCTCGGTGGCCAGGCCGATGTCGACCACGATCCCGTCGGCGTCGAGCTCCTCGCGGCGGAAGGTGGCGTCGACGACGAAGGTGGCCCCGTGCAGCCGCTGGGCGGGGCCGAACACCTCGCCGCGGAAGCTGTGGGCGATCATCATGTGGTCCCGGACGGTCACGCTGAACACGTTCGCTCCTCGGCGTAGGTGATGAGGTGGCAGAGCGCGGGCAGCCGGCCCGCGGCGAGCCGGTCGAGCACGTCGGGCAGGTCGGCGAAGCGGGACGGGCCGGTGAGCAGCGCGTCGAACACCGGGTCGGCGAGCAGCTCCAGGGCCAGCGCCAGCCGGTCGGCGTAGCTCCGGTCGGCCCGCCGGGGCGACACGGTGCCGACCTGGCTGCTGCGGATGCCGAGCCGCCTGGCGTGGAAGGCGCCGCCCAGGGCGAGGGTGACCGGGCGGTCGCCGTACCAGCTCAGCTCCAGCACGGTGCGCTCGGGGCGGAGCAGGTCGAGGGCGCGTTGCAGGCCGTCGGCGGTGGCGCTGGCGTGCACCACCAGGTCTCGCTCACCGGCCGCGTCGGCGGGCAGGGCGAAGTCGACCCCGAGCGCGGCGGCCACCGCGGCCCGCGCCGGGTCGGCGTCGACGAGCTGGACGCGTACGCCGGGGAAGCAGGCCAGCAGGGCGGCGACGCAGCAGCCGACCATGCCGGCGCCGACCACGGTCACCCGGTCGCCGACCAGCGGCGCGGCGTCCCAGAGCGCGTTCACCGCCGTCTCCACCGTGCCGGCGAGCACCGCCCGGGCGGCGGGCACCTGATCGGGTACGACCACCACGGCGTCGGCGGGCACCACGTACGCGGTCTGGTGCGGGTGCAGGCAGAAGACGGTACGCCCGCGCAGCGTGTCGGGGCCCTCCTCGACCGTGCCGACGCTGAGGTAGCCGTACTTGACCGGGGCCGGGAAGTCGCCCTCCTGGAACGGGGCGCGCATGGTGTCGTACTGGTCGGTGGGGACCCGGCCGGTGAAGACCAGCGTCTCGGTGCCCCGGCTGACGCCGGAGTAACGCGTGCGGACCAGCACCTCGCCGGGGCCGGGCGGAGGCAGCTCGACCTGGCGGATCTCGCCCTGGCCTGGGGCGCGGAGCCAGAAGGCCTGAGCGTCGCCGGTCACATTTCCTCATTTCCGCCCTGGGCCGAACCGGACGTCCGGGTATTGCGTGTTGAGTGACAGGGTTGCCGATGATAGACGCGGAGGGCGGGTGTTCACGGCTCGAATTGGCCCATTGCCTTGGCTGATCGCCCAGTTCGTCCTGCTGGCCGGGCTCGCCGGCACGGCAGGCGTCGGCGTGTCGGGCTGGCTCGCCGGCCTCGCGTACGGCGTGGCGCTCGCCGGGCTGCTCCGCCGCGGCCTACGGGCCGCCGGCGCGGACCGGCTCGGCCCGGCCGACCGGGTGACCCTGGCCCGGGCGCTGCTGGTCGGCGGGGTGCTGGCCCTGGTCGTGCCAGGCTCGGGCGGGCCGGCACCGGTGGCGGTGCTGGTCCCGCTGACCGCCGTGGCGCTGGCGCTGGACGCGGTCGACGGCCTGGTGGCCCGGCGTACCGGCACGGCGAGTGCTCTGGGCGCACGCTTCGACATGGAGGTCGACGCGTTCCTGATCCTGGTGCTCAGCGTCCACCTCGTGCCGTCCGTCGGCGGTTGGGTGCTGGCCATCGGCGGCATGCGGTACGCCTTCGTCGCCGCGAGCTGGCTGCTGCCCTGGATGCGGGGCACGCTGCCGCCGCGGTACTGGCGCAAGGTCGTCGCGGCGACGCAGGGCGTGGTGTTGGTGGTCGTGGCCGGCGGGGTGCTGCCCCCGGTGGCGGCCGCCGCGCTGGTCGCGGGCGCGCTGGCCCTGCTGGTCGAGTCGTTCGGCCGGGACGTGGCCTGGCTGTGGCGGCACCGCCGAGGCCGGCCCCCCCGTTACCCGGTGGTCACGCCGGTCAGGCCGCCTCGGACCGCCCGTGCCAGGTGGCCGGGCTCGACCCGGACCCCGGCGTCCCGCCTCGGGCCAGGCGCATCGCCCGCTCCGCGTTGACCATCGGCTCGCAGGGCGTGCTCTGGTCGGCGCAGAGCAGGCTGGGGCAACGGCCCGTCGCGTCGGGCAGGTGCGCTGCGGCGACGTCGTACGCCAGCCGCCACAGCAGCAGGTCGGTCACGTCGTCCGGCGGGACCACCTTATGGCTGGATCGGTGGCGGGTCGTGTCGGGCACCCCGTACCCCTCTCGTCATCGCTCCCCCTGAGCAGGTCAAACGTGCCTCGTAGACCGCGTCTCGTCCACGAGGCGTCCGTCACCTTTGCCGGCGAGGCACGGGCCGCGCCGCCGTACCTCGGGAGGGGTGACGACCGGTCAGGCCGGGTATGCCCGGGTCTCCGCCGCCTTGACCGCGGCCCAGAGGGTCTGGCCGGGGCGCAGCCGCAGCTGGGCGGCGGCGGCGGGGGTGACGTCGGCGGCGACGGCGACCGGCCCGTCGAGCTGGACGCGCAGGTTGTCGCCGTGCCGCTGCACCCCGGTCACGGTGGCCGGCCAGACGTTGCGCGGGCTGCCGTCGGGGCGGCCCAGGTGCAGCGCGACGGCGGCGGGCGGAAAGGCGACGAACGCGTCCCCGTGCACCCGGTCGGCCGCGGTGAGGGTGAGCCCGCCGACGGCGATCGTGTGCCCGTCGGCGCGGCCCCGGTGCAGGTTGAGCCCGACCAGCCGGGCCACGTAGTCGGTGCGCGGGCGGGCGGTGACCGTGGCCGCGTCGCCCTCCTGGACCACCCGTCCGTGCTCGATGATGACCAGCCGGTCGGCGAGCACCAGGGCGTCGAGCGGGTCGTGGGTGACCAGCAGGGTGGCGCCGGGATGGTCACCGAGGTGCCGCTGGAGTTCGGCGCGGGTGTCCAGGCGGGTACGCGCGTCCAGCGCCGCGAGGGGTTCGTCGAGCAGCAGCAGGGTCGGCTCGACGGCCAGTGCCCGGGCCAGGGCGACCCGCTGGGCCTGCCCGCCGGAGAGCTGGCGCGGCTTGTGCCGGGCCTGCCCGCCGAGGCCCACCCGGTCCAGCCAGGCCTGCGCCCGGGCGCGGGCGGCACGCCGGTCGGTGCCCCGCCGTCGCGGGCCGAACGCGACGTTGTCGAGCACGGTCAGGTGCGGGAAGAGCAGGTAGTCCTGGAACACCACGCCCACCGGCCGCCGCTCGGGCGGAACCCACACCCGCCGGTCCGGCCGGTCGAGGTCGACGCGTGCGAGGGTGAGGTGCCCGGCGGTGAGCGGGTGCAGCCCGGCCAGCGTACGCAGGGCAGTGGTCTTGCCGGCGCCGTTCGGGCCGAGCAGGGCGACCACCTCCCCGGCGGCGATCCGCAGCCGTACGTCGAGGTGGAAGGCGCCCCGGTCGGCGACCAGGTGCGCGTCGAGCAGCGGCGGGACGGTCACGGGGCGCTCGCCCAGCGGTCGCGCAGCCCGGCGAGGATGGCGACGGAGACGGTGAGCAGGATGAGGCTGAGCACGATCGCCGCCTGCAGGTCGCTCTCCAGGGCCAGGTAGACGGCGATCGGCATGGTCTGCGTCCGGCCGGGATAGCTGCCGGCGAACGTGATCGTCGCGCCGAACTCGCCGAGCGCGCGGGCCCAGCAGAGCACCGCCCCAGCCGCCACACCCGGGGCCACCAGCGGCAGCGTGACGTGGGTGAAGGCGGTCCAGCGCCCGGCCCCGAGGGTGGCGGCGGCCTCCTCGTACCGGTGGTCGGCCCCGCGCAGCGCGCCCTCGACGGCGATGACCAGGAACGGCATGGCGACGAACGCCTCGGCCAGCACCACCGCCGCGGTGGTGAACGGCAGGGTGACGCCGAAGGTGCTGTCGAGCCAGGAGCCGAGCAGGCCGCGCCGGCCGAAGACCAGCAGCAGCGCCACCCCACCGACCACCGGGGGCAGCACCAGCGGCACGATGACCAGGGCCCGGACCAGCCGCCGGCCGGGGAACTCCACCCGGGCCAGCAGCCACGCCAGGGGTACGCCGAGAGCGACGCAGAGCAGCGTGGCGAGGGTGGCGGTCTCCAGCGACAGCCGCAGCGCGGTGAGCACGCCCGGCTGGGCCAGCCGCCGGGGCAGGCTGGTCCACGGCGCCCGGACCAGCAGCCCGAGCAGCGGCAGGACGAGGAAGAGCAGCCCAAGACCGGCGGGGAGCAGCAGGGCGAGCGGCACCCGTTGCCGGGGGTGCGCGGTCACTGGCCTTGCGGGGCCTGGAAGCCGGCGGCGGTCAGCACGGCGCGGCCCGCGTCGGAGCGGACGTAGTCGACGAAGGCCCGCGCGCCGTCCGGGTTGCCGGCCCGCTTGAGTACGACGATCGGGTAGTCGTTGACCGCGCGGGCGGACTCGGGGAACTCGACGGCGTCCAGCTCATCGCCGGCCGTACGGACATCGGTGCGGTAGACCAGGGCGGCGTCGACCTCGCCGAGCTTCACCTTGGCCAGCGCGCCCTTGACGTCCTGTTCCAGGGTGACCGGGGTGAGTCGCACGCCGGCCGCGCCGAGGGCCGTCCCCGCCGCCGCTCCGCACGGCACCTGCGCGGCGCAGAGCGCCACCTTCGTCCCGGGCCGGGCCAGGTCGGCCAGGCCCGCGACCCGGTGCGGGTTGCCCTTGGGCACGGCGATGACGAGCTGGTTGCGGACCAGGGTGACCGGATCACCGGCGGCGTCGCCCGCCTCGGTGACGGTCTTCATGGTGGCGGGCGAGGCGGCGGCGAACACGTCGGCCGGGGCGCCCTGGGTGATCTGGATGGCGAGCGCGGAGCTGCCGGCGAAGTTGAAGGTGACGGTGGTGCCGGGGTGGGTGGCCTCGAAGTCGCGGCCGAGTTTCGTGAAGGACTCGGTGAGCGAGGCGGCGGCGAAGACGGTGACCTGGCCGCCGCGGTCCGTGGCGGCCGAGCCGCCGTCGCCGCAGCCGGTCAGGCCGAGGGCCAGCGCGGCCACCCCGGCGAGGGCGGCGCGGATCCACCGTACGGTCACGCGCTGGTCCTCCCCTTCTGCGCGGGGGCGCGTTCCACCACGACGGTGGTCGACTTGATCACGGCGACGGCCACCGAGCCGACCTGGAGGTCGAGGTCGTCGACGGCCTCGCGACTCATCAGCGACACGACCCGGAACGGCCCGGCCTGGATGTCGACCTGGGCCATCACGGTGTCCTTGACGACGGCGGTGACGATGCCGCGCAGCCGGTTGCGGGCGGACGACAGCTCCGGGTGCCCCGGGGCGCGCACGAACGCGGCCAGGTCGACGCCGTCGAGCACCCGATGGCCGTGCTCGTCGCGGGTCGCCGGCAGCCGGCCCGCGTCGATCCAGCGGCGGACGGTGTCCGCGCTGACCCCGAGCAGTTCGGCAGCCTCACCGATCCGGAACACCGTCACGCGGTCACCCTAGCCGCTCGCATCTGCGATAGGGAAGACCGCAGAACGCTTGCAGATTCCAGGCAACGACCCCGAACAGCGGATGGTTTCTGCGGTCAGGGGTCGGCGGCGTGCCGACGCGATGGGGCGGGGAGACCACCAGGCCGCAGCAGCCCCGGCAGACGGTGACCGTGCACAGGTCGGCGCGGGCGGCCGGCGTCGACGACTCACCGGCCCTTCACGGCCCGCCGCCAGGCCCGGGAGTGCAGCAGGCGCAGCCCGTTGAGGCCGACGATGACGGTGGAGCCCTCGTGACCGGCGACGCCGAGCGGCAGCGGGAGCTGCCCGACCAGGTCCCACGTGACCAGCACCGCGATGAAGGCCGCCGCGATCGCCAGGTTCGCCACGACCAGCCGGCGGGCCCGGCGGGCCAGCGAGACCAGCGCGGGCAGCGCGGCCAGTTCGTCGCGGACCAGGACGGCATCGGCAGTGCGCAGGGCCAGATCGGAGCCCTGCCGGCCCATCGCCACGCCGGTGTCCGCCGCGGCCAGCGCCGGCGCGTCGTTGACCCCGTCACCGACCAGCAGCACCCGGCGGCCGTCCCGCTGATACGCGCGGACCCGGTCCACCTTGTCGGCGGGGAGCAGGCCCGCGTGCACCTCGGCGATGCCGGTGTCGGCGGCGAGCCGGGCGGCGGCGCCGGCGTTGTCGCCGGTGAGCAGCGCTGGCCGCGCGCTGGTCCGGGTGGTGAGGCAGAGTACCTGCATTGGTTCGCAGGTATTAAGTCAGCTGAAAAGCTGAGCAGCCGGAGACGGCTAGGCTGGGCCCGTGCACACCTCGCTGCCGGACTTCCAGATGCCTGAGGACGAGCAGGTCCACCTAGCCGCCGAGAGCTTCCGGATGCTCGCCGACCCGACCCGCATCAAGATCCTCTGGGCGTTGCTGCAGGGCGAGTCCTCGGTGACCTGCCTGGCCGAACTGGTCGGCGCCGCCCCCACCGCGGTCAGCCAGCACCTGGCCAAGCTCCGCCTCGCCGGGCTGGTACGCGGCCGGCGCGAGGGCACCTTCGTCTACTACTCGGCAGCCGACGTGCACGTGCGGGCGCTGCTCGCCGAGGCGCTCTTCCACGCCGACCACACCGACCGCGACCTGCCCGACCATCCCAGCGGCGACCTGGCCACGCACGCCTCGACGAGAGGCGGGGCCCGGTGACTATTTGGTCTTGCGGGTCGAGCTGGCGACGATCTTGTCGTACTCGGGGTGCTTGCCCAGCCACTTGCTGAGGAACGGGCAGACGGGCACCACGGTCGCCATCGGGCCACTCGTCCCGGCCAGTCCCGGTTACCCTCGACTCACGACGGAGCCGGGGGGCCGCATGGGCAGCCAGACGACGGGAACGGCGATGCCGGCGGCGTTCTTCGGGCACGGCAATCCGATGAACGCCCTGGAGGTCAACCGCTACACGGCCGCCTGGCGGGAGTTCGGCCGGGCGGTGCCCCGGCCGCGGGCGATCCTGGTGGTCTCCGCCCACTGGTACATCGGCGCCACCGCCGTCACCGCAATGCCCCGGCCGCGCACCATCCACGACTTCTACGGCTTCCCGCAGGACCTGTTCGACGTGCGCTACCCGGCGCCCGGGCTGCCCGAGCTGGCCGAGGAGATCAGCGACGCAGTGCATCCCACCTGGGTCGGCGCCGACCTCGACTCGTGGGGGATCGACCACGGCACCTGGTCGGTGCTGACGCACGCCTTCCCCGACGCGGACATCCCCGTGGTCCAACTCAGCATCAACGCGTTCAAGCCGCTGGACTACCACCTCGACCTCGGCGCCCGGCTCGCGCCGCTGCGCGAGCGCGGCGTCCTCGTCGTGGCCAGCGGCAACGTGGTGCACAACCTGGGCGGGGTGGACCCGCGCCTGACCGACGAGGGCTTCGACTGGGCGCGGCGCTTCGACGACGCGGCCCGGGAGATCGTGCAGGACACCCCGAGCGAGGCGGCTCGGCTGGACGGGCACCGCGACTACGACCTTGCCGTACCGACCCCGGACCACTTCATCCCGCTGCTCTACCTGGCCGGGCTCGCCGGCTCCGACGGGGCCCGTCCCGAGGTGCTGGTCGACGGGTACGCGTACGGGTCGCTGTCGATGACGGCGTACACCCTCGGGCTCCGCTGCCGCCACGAGGAGCCGGCGGCCGGCGCGCCCTCCCTGCCGACGGACGTGCCGCCGGACTCGGCCAACATCTGACCGCAGACCACGTCAGCCCGCCATGACGACCTGGGCGATCCTGCCAGGGCCGCAGCACCTCCGTCAGCCCGGCCAGCTCTTACCCGCGTTCGACCAGCCCCATGTCTCCTCTCCTTCTACGTCGACGGTCGGCCGGTGGACACGAGCTCCGGCGAGACGGCCGGAGCGGCGACCTCCACCGGCCGGCGGTAGATCCAGACGAGCAACGGACCGGTCATCGCCGTGGTCACCAGCGCCATGACGACCATCAGCGAGTAGAGGGAGTCGTCGAGCAGGCCGATCCGTAGCCCGACGCCGAGAATTATCAGTTCGGTGAGCCCCCTGGTGTTCATCAGCGCGCCGAGCGCGGCCGACGCCCGCGGCGGCAGCCCCTGGGTCCGGGCCGCCAGGTACGTGCCGCCCAGCTTGCCGAGGAGCGCGACCAGCAGGATCGCGCCGAAGTCCAGCAGCCCGCCGAGACCGAGGCCGCCAAGGTCCACCTTGAGGCCGGCGACCACGAAGTAGATCGGCAGCAGCACCGTGGTGAGCTGCGCGGTCTGCTTCGCGACAGCGTCGTTGTGCCGCTCCGCGTCCTCGGTGGGCATCACGAGGCCGAACAGGAACGCACCGAAGATGAAGTGCATGCCCATCGCCTCGGTCGCCGCGCCGGAGAGCAGGGCGCCGCTGAGGATCGCGGCCAGCCGGGAAACCCTCACTGTGCCCGCCGATCCGCCGGTGGCGAGCCACCGCCGCAGCAGCGGACGGACGACGAGGAACATCACCGCGACGTACGGCAGGAGGAGCAGCACTGGCCAGTGCTGTTGCCCGTCGCCGCCGGTGAAGGCCTGGATGGCGGCGAGGGCCACCCACGCCACCACGTCGATCGTGGCCGCGGTGGCCAGCGCGAAGGCGCCGACCGTGGTCCGGCCGAGACCGCGATCGGCGATGATGCGGGCCAGCACCGGGAACGCGGTCACCGACACAGAGAGGCCGAGGAAGACGACGAACGCCGCGGCGTCGTCGGAGGGATGGCCGAGCAGCAGGTAGAAGCCGAGCCCGACGCCGAGGGCGAAGGTCAGCAGGGTCGAGCCGGCGGCCACCACGACCGTGCTGCGGCCCATCCCGCGCAGCACGCCACGTTCCAGCTCCAGGCCGATGATGAACATGAACAGGGCCACGCCGACGTCGGCCATGCCGGTGAGCAGCGGGCGGACCGCCGACGGGAAGAGCGCCTCGGCGAGCTGACCGTCGAAGAGCGTGGGTCCCAGCAGGATGCCCGTGAAGATCTCGCCGATCACCGGTGGCTGGCCCAGCCGGGTGGCGAGCACCCCGAAGCCGCGCGCCAGCAGGAGGATCAGCGCCAGGTCGACGAACAATATCTGGATCGTTTGGCTGGTCATCAGGCCCCTATCGCCTCTCGCGCCGATGCGCCGCGGCAGCCGCCGACTGGCGGTTGCCGAGGGGCGGATCAGGCTCCGACCTTGGCGGGCTCGGCGATCAGGTCGTCGACGCTGATGCTGAACAGCGGGTGCCGGCCGCGGAGGCCGGAGACCAGGGTGACGAAGTCCTGACCGCGGGTCGCGCTCACGCTTCGGGTCGACGATCGTCTGGGCCTGCTCCCAGCAGAACCCCTTGTAATTCGTCCGGTCGTAGTACTTCCCGAGCGCGGCCGCCTCGATCTCCGGATGCTCAAGGGGGCCGGGCAGAGCGGGTGCTCGTCGTTGCACCAGATAACCCCGCCCTGGAGGTCCCCGGCCGGAGTCTCGGCGGCGATCAGCTCCTCGCGGAGCCCGGGGAAGAGCCGTTCCAGGCACCGGAGGCCGCCGGCGAGCAGCGCGTGCAGATGCCGGCCCTGCGGCACCCCGTCGGGCCACCGGCTGGTCGGGCCGCGCGCCCGGATCGACAACGATGATTCTGGTGAATGAATCAGTGGGCCAGCGGACCGCCACCAGCCCACCAATACTGGCATCGATCACGCCAGCACAACCGGCCCATTCCATGAACGAATCCTAGGGCAGGACTGGCATCGTTCCAATGACTTTAATCAATATAGATCTCCACTTTAACGCGACCTAATCCCGCTGCGCCTGGAAGTGGCCGACGCCGACTCGATCGAGGCCGCTTTCCGCGTACGCCGAGCTCACCCCGGCCGCCCGTACGGAACCCATGCGCCCGCTGCTCCGTGGGCGCCCAGGCTGGGACGACCCGTACGCGCCGCCCGACTCCTGCCCGACCGGCTGATGCTGGAGACCTTCGAGCCGGTCCGGCCGGGCGCCTTCTCGCCGTGACTCCCGGAATTGCAAGATCCGCACACCTCGACCACCACAATCAGGGCCGATTCTCCGTACAATTCCGCCGGCCCGAGAGCGGATTTCCGGTCGCGCCAGGCCGTGCCTGATTCCAACTGCGACATGAGACCCAATGGGCCGCGTCGGAGGTACGCCGCCGCCGGCCTCGTCGTCACACAACGAACGCCCGGAGCCGTCTAGTGGCCGTGCCGCTCGGCGTCGGACGCCGGGCCGGCGTTGATGGCCAGCGCGGCGATCACCATCGCCGACGCGAAGATCAGGGAGGTGATGATGAACGCCCGGGTGTAGCCGTACGTCATGGCCTCAAGGACCGGCTCCGACAGGGCGGAACCGCCGGTGGGCTGCCCGTGCGCCCGACCGCGCCCGTCGGCCAGCCCCAGCCGGTCGTTGGTGAGCGAGGCGGCCAGCGCGGCCAGGGTCGCCACCCCGAACGCCCCACCGATCTGCTGCCCAGTGTTGAGCACCGCGGACGCGATCCCGGAGTCGCCGTCGTCGACCCCCCGTACCGCGCCGAGCGTCAGCGGCACGAAGGTCGCGCCGAGCCCCAGCGAGAGGACGAACATCGCCGGCATCAGCGTTCCCAGGTACGAGGAGTGCGGCGTCAGGGTGCTGAGCCAGATCGCCCCGATCGCGGCGACCACCAGCCCGGGCGCGGCCACCAGCCGCGGCGGGACCTTCGACATCAACCGTCCGGCGACGGTGGCCGTGATACCGATTCCGACATTGATCGGCAAAAATGCCAGGCCGGTCTTCACCGCGCTGTAGTGCAGCACCTGCTGGGTGTAGAGGGTCAGGAAGTAGAACGTGCCGAACATGCCGGCGCCGACTAGGAAGATCGTCCCGTACGAGCCGGCCCGGCTGCGGTCGCGCAGCAGATGCAACGGCAGCATAGGGTTCCGGTTCCGCAACTGAGTGAACAGGAAGAGCGCGAGCAACCACGCGGCAACCCCGAAACAGGTGATGGTGATCCCGTCGCTCCAGCCGTCCCGCCCGCCGCGCGTGATCCCATAGGCGAGCGTGAGCAGCCCACCGGTGCCCAGCGCCGCCCCCAGATAGTCGAGCCGGCCCTTCGACCGTTGCGGTTCCCGCAGCACCAGGGTTCCGGCGAGAACGGCGATCCCGATGGGCACGTTGATCAGGAACACCCAGCGCCAGTTGAGGTATTCGGTGAGCGTGCCGCCCAGCAGGAGGCCGAGTGTCGAGCCCACTCCGGCCATCGCCGCGTACAGGCCCATCGCACGATTCCGGGCCTTGCCCTCGGCGAAGGTGGTGGCGATCAGCGCGAGCGAGGTCGGTGCGGCGATCGCGGCGCCGACGCCCTGCAGCACCCGGGCCAGGATCAGCAGGCCGAGGTTCGGCGCGACCCCGCCGAGCAGGGAGGCCAGCACAAAGAGCACGATGCCGAACCGGAAGATCCGGCGCCGCCCGAACAGGTCCCCGACCCGGCCGCCGAGCAGCATCACTCCGCCGAAGGCGAGGGCGTACGCGCTGACGATCCAGGAGAGGTTGTTGACCGAGACGTCCAGTGCCCGCTGGATCGTGGGCAGGGCGATGTTCACAATGGTGGCATCGAGCACGACCATCAGCTCGGCGCCGGTGAGGACGATGAGCGCGAGCAGGGGATGACGGGTGCTGGGCTCGGGTAAGGCCGTTGCGGGCGCCGGGTTGGTCCGCGTGTCGGACGACATGGATCCTCCAGTCAGCAGACGGCCGAGCGGATATCAGTTTCTCTGAGACCACGCGCAGTTCGTGAAAGACGATGGTGTCCCCTCATCGGCGTTCCCGGTCCCGCGTCCGCAGCCGGCTCCGCCCTTTCAATTGGCGGGCCAGAGCGCGTTCCGTCCTGGTCAACGGAACTTCCGGGCGCCAGCGCTCGGGGTGGCCGGGCGGGGGTCCACCCGGATCATTTGCAGGAATGGTGACTGTCGACTCGCCGAGAACGATCAGGCCTTCCCAGACGAATCGCAATACACGGATCACGAGGCGGCGCACCACCATATGATCGCCCGCCGCACTAAAGCCCTGGTGAAGCATCTGTTGTGTCACCCGGACCCCGGTGGCCGACCACCGGGCACGCCCGCACCTTCGAGTTCGACCGGCCGTCCCGCCCAGCGTCCGGATCAGGCCGGGATCCGTGCCTCGAGGTTGAAATCCGCGTCGTCGGTGAGGACCGCCTGGTGGGCCAGTCGTAGTTCCAGCCCCGGTTCGATGCCCAGCTCCTCGATGAGCTGGTCACGGATCCGGCGGTAGAAGACGAGGGCGTCGCCGCTGCGCCCGTTGCGGTACAAGGCCACCACGAGCCGGGCGCAGAAGGCCTCGTTGAGCGGGTCCTCGGCCAGCAGCCGGCGCAACTCCCCGACCAGCTCGGCGTGGCCGCCGAGCAGCAGGTCGAGATCGATGCGCCGGGTGAGCGCGGTCATCCACGCCTCGTCGTACTGCAGGGCCGCGCCGGCGAGCGCCGGGCTGTCACGGAGGTCCTCCAGGGTCGGTCCCCGGCGCAGCGCCAGCGCCTCGCGGTACTGCCGAGAGGCCAGTTCGTAGCGGCCCGACTCGGCGGACTCGCCGGCCAGCACGCAGAGCCGGTCGAAGCACACCATATCCAGGATGCCGTCATTGACCTGCAGCTGGTAGCCGGGGGCGCGGGTCCGCAGGGTGCACCACCGGCCGCCCAGTCCATGCTGGACGAAGAACTTGCGCAGCTGCGAGACGTACACCCGCAGGGCGGCCAGCGCGGTGGCCGGTGGCCGGTCACCCCAGAGCTCGCGGATCAGCACCTCCGTCGACGCGGTGGCGTTCGGCCGGATCAGCAGGGTCGCCAGCAGCTGGCGCAGCTTGCGTTGAGGAAGGGGCACCTCCACCGAGTCCACGGAGATCTCCAGTGGACCGAGGAGCCGCAGGGCCACCCAACGCGCGGGGATCGGTTCCGTCGCGGGAGTTGGGCGCAGCGTCACGGGAGCGGTCATGGGTGAACCTCCAGTCGGGGGTGGACGCTGCGGAAGAACGCCAGTGGTCGCTCCTCGCGGAGCAGTCCGAGGCCGACGACCTCGCCAAGCACGATCTCGTGGTCCCCGCCGGGAAACGCGTCGCGCACCTGGCAGTCGAGGAAGGCCAGCGCATCGCCGATCACCGGCGACCCGGTCGGGCCGGGACGGTGCGCCACCGCGCTGAAGACGGCGGTCTCGCGGGCGGCGAAGGCACGGCACAACTCGGCCTGGTCCGCAGCGAGGACGTTGACCGCGAAGGCCCCGGCGGTGCGGACGGCCGCCAGGGCCCGGGAGTTCGCGTGGACGCAGAACAACACCAGCGGGGGATCGAGCGACACCGAGGTGAACGAATTGACGGTGAGTCCAACAGGTTCGCCGTCCTGGCCCTGACAGGTAATCACCGCGACGCCTGTCAGAAACCTACCGCACACTTCCCGGAGCGCCCATCCATCCACTGGGGCGGGGCGCGGTTCGCTGGAGTCGGAGATGGTCATACTACTCACTTGGACCCCTTCCGAATTGAACGCGACTGTCCATCCTCGCGGGACACCGCCCAAAACCGGATAGGGCCGGTGCGAGTGCGGCGATCGTAACGACGAGGTATTGGGCCCGCCTACGGTCCAAGGGATGACGTAGGGAGTACTTTCGTCCGGCGCGACGGCGCCAGCGCCTCCGTAGAAACCGCCTCAACCGCTGGTCAGCGCAGCTGAGCGGTCCGCCGTCGAGGTCGCGGGGCAGCACCGAGAAAGGCAATCTAGGAGAAATGACATAGACTGCCATGCCTGCCAGTTACGCGTCGGCGGCTCGGTGGACCGCTCCCGGGACGGCCCGGCAGGCCCCTGTCCCATCGGCTTTTTCCGGGCCTCACGCGTGCTTTATCGGCCCACGCGAACCTATTTTGGGTCGCCCGAGCAGCGTACTCGCAACGGAAGGAAAGAGAATGCGC
This sequence comes from Micromonospora sp. SL1-18, assembly GCF_047921505.1. Taxonomy (NCBI): domain Bacteria; kingdom Bacillati; phylum Actinomycetota; class Actinomycetes; order Micromonosporales; family Micromonosporaceae; genus Micromonospora; species Micromonospora sp. SL1-18. The sequence continues at coordinate 103,720 of NZ_JBLROA010000011.1, forward strand.
AGCACCCTCATCGTGGCCCGCATGAAGCCCAGCGCAGTGGCCGATGTGGAGCGTATCTTCGCGGAATCTGACGCCGGTGAACTGCCGCACCTGATCGGTGTCCGGGAACGCCGGTTGTATCGCTTCCACGACCTCTACCTGCATTACCTCCTGGCCGACGAGGACGTGCGGCGTCCCCTCGCCGAGGTGCGTGGCCACCCGCTGTTCCAGGACATCAACACCCGGTTGAGCGCGCACATCAGCGCGTACGAACCGGAGACGTGGCGCGGCCCCGAGGACGCCATGGCACACGAGTTCTACACCTGGCGGGCGGACAACTGAACGCTCTTCCCACCCTGGGACGGAACTGTCGGCCGGGGTACGGACGCGCGGACACTGGAAGGAGGCTGGCGTGCCCAGCGACCGAATGACCAAGATTGCCGCAAAGGACATCACGCCCAACCGGCGCCGGGGCGGAGACCTTCGCACGCTGCTCAGTCCGGCCACGGCAGGCGCCACGTCCGGCTTCATGGGCGTGCTCACCCTGGAGCCGGGCGAGGTGGTCACCGAGCACTACCACCCGTACTCCGAGGAGTTCCTGTACCTCGTCACCGGGGAGATCATGGCGCGGATCGACGGAGAGTCCGTGCCGCTCACCGCCGGCGAGGCCCTGCACCTGCGCATCAACGTCCGCCACCGGCTGGAGAACCACGGCGACACCCGGGCGTTCCTTGTCTTCCAGCTGGGTCCGCTGGCTCCCCGGCCCGAGTTGGGGCACGTTGACACCGAGCCGCTGCCGGAACAGGAGCCCGCATGAACCCGCGACGAGCGGTGGTCACCGGGATAGGGGTGGTCGCCCCCGGCGGGATCGGCGTCAAGGCGTTCTGGAAGCTGCTCACCGACGGCCGAACCGCGACCCGCGCCATCTCACACTTCGACGCGTCGGGCTACCGGTCCCGGATCGCCGCCGAGTGCGACTTCGACGCCGCCGCGGCCGGCCTGAGCCCGGACGAGGTCGACCGCATGGACCGCTGCTCGCAGTTCGCGGTGGTCGGCGCGCGCGAGGCGCTCGCCGACAGCGGCATCGAGGTCGACGACGTGCCGTCGCACCGCATCGGCGTCTCGATCGGCAGTGCGGTCGGCTCCACGGTCACGCTCGAACAGCAGTACATCCGGGTCAGCGAGGGCGGCAGCCGGTGGGTGGTCGGCGCCGACGACCCCTTCCCGCACCTGTACCGGGCGCTGGTGCCCAGCGCGCTCGGGGCGGAGGTGGCGTGGGCGGCCGGCGCGCAGGGGCCGGTCCGGGTGGTGTCGACAGGCTGCACCTCCGGCCTCGACTCGGTTGCCCAGGGCGCCCAGTTCATCGAGGACGGCTCGGCCGATCTGGTGGTGGCGGGCGCCACCGACGCGCCCATCTCCCCCATCACCGTGGCCTGCTTCGACGCCATCAAGGCCACCTCGCCCAACAACGACGACCCGGCCCACGCCTCCCGGCCCTTTGACCGGGAACGGGACGGCTTCGTGCTCGGTGAGGGCGCCGCCGTCCTGATCCTGGAGGAGGCCGGGGCCGCCCGGCGCCGCGGCGCCCGCGTCTACTGCGAGATCGCCGGGTACGCGCAGCGCAGCAACGCCTTCCATATGACCGGCCTGCGCCCGGACGGGGTGGAGATGGCCGAGGCCATCCGGAAGGCGCTCGACCGGGCCCAACTGTCGGCGGAGGCGGTCGACTATGTCAACGCGCACGGCTCCGGGACCCGGCAGAACGACCGGCACGAGACGGCCGCCTTCAAGGCCTCGCTCGGCACCCACGCCTACCGGGTGCCGGTGAGCTCAATCAAGTCGATGATCGGGCACTCGTTGGGGGCGATCGGCGCCCTGGAGCTGGCGGCGTGCGCGCTGGCCATCGAGACCAACACGGTGCCGCCGACCGCCAACCTGCACCACCCCGACCCCGAACTGGGCCTGGACTACACCCCGCTGGCCGCGCGGGCGCACCGGACCGACACCGTGCTCAGTGTCGGCAGCGGCTTCGGCGGCTTCCAGACGGCCATGGTGCTGGCCGCGCCCCGTGCGGCGGTGCAGGGTGCATGACACCACAATGGGCACCCGCGCCGTGGTCACCGGGATCTCGGCGATCGCCCCGGGCGGCAGCGGGGTCCCGGCGTTCTGGCGTGCGGTGCTGGAGGGCCGCAGCAATCTGGGCCCGATCAGCCGGTTCGACGCGACCAAATTCCCGGTACGCGTGGTCGGTGAGGTCTCCGGCGAGGAGACGGTGCCGGAGGTCGACCCGAGGCTGGCCGTGCAGACGGACCGGTGGAGCCAGCTCGCGCTGCTGCTGGCCGAGGAGGCGCTCCGCGACGCCGCCGTACGGCCCGAGGCGTTCTCGCCGTACGAGCTGGGCGTCATCACCGCCTCGTCGTCCGGCGGCAACGCCTTCGGGCAGCGGGAGATCCAGGCCCTCTGGTCCAAGGGGCCCCGCCACGTGGGCCCGTACCAGTCGATCGCCTGGTTCTACGCCGCGACGACCGGGCAGCTGTCCATCCGGCACGGCATGAAGGGCCCCTGCGGGGTCGCCGTCGCCGAGCAGGCCGGCGGCCTGGACGCGGTGGCGCAGGCCCGGCGGGCCCTGCTCCAGCGAGACGCGAAGGTCGTGCTGACCGGCGGCACCGAGGCGCCGCTGAGCCCGTACGCGCTGGTCTGCCAGACCACGTCCCGGCGGCTGAGCACCAGCGCCGATCCGGAGCGCGCCTACCTGCCGTTCGACGCGGCCGCCTGCGGCCACGTGCCCGGCGAGGGGGGCGCCATCCTCGTCCTAGAGGCGGAGGAGAGCGCCCGGGACCGCGGGGTGCGGCCGTACGGGGAGGTCGCCGGGCACGCCGCCACGTTCGACCCGGCGCCGGGCGCGGCGGTCGGCACCGGCCCCACCTCGCTGCACCGGGCGGTCGAGCTCGCCCTCGCCGATGCCCGCGTCCGACCGGAGGAGGTCGATGTGGTCTTCGCCGACGCGGCGGGCACCCCGGAGCTGGACCGGGCGGAGGCGGCCTGTCTCGTCGAGGTGTTCGGCCCGCGCGGGGTGCCGGTCACGGCGCCCAAGGCGCAGTACGGGCGGCTGTACGCGGGCGGCGCGTCGTTGGACGTCGTCACCGCGCTGCTCGCGCTGCGCGAGCAGGTGATCCCGCCCACCGGCTCGGGCGTCATCCCGGACCCCGGATACCGGCTCGACCTCGTCGACCAGCCCCGCGAGACCCCGCTGGACACCGCCCTGGTGCTCGCCCGCGGCTACGGCGGCTTCAACTCCGCCCTCGTCGTGCGCTCGCTGACCGCCTGACCACCCGCACTCCCAGTTCACCGAAAGGACCGGCCGCCATGCCCCTGCCGCCGCTCACCAACGAGGAGTTCCGCACGATCGTCCAGCGCTGCACCGGGATCCCGGCCGAGGCGCTGCGACTGGACGACCCGGATCTCACCATCGACGAGATCGGAGTGGACTCCCTGGGTCTGCTCAACGTCATCACCGAGGTGGAGAACCGCTGCGACATCCGGCTCGACGCCGAGGGCCTCACCCGGTTCCCCGAGATCCTGGCGCAGATCAACGAGAAGCTGGCGCCGCCGTCCGCGCGCACCGAGAACAGCATCGTCATCGACGCACCACTGGACCTGGTCTGGGACCTGACCAACGACGTGGCGAACTGGCCGAACCTGTTCAGTGAGTACGCCGCCGCCGAAATCCTGCACCGCGACGGTGACACTGTGCGGTTCCGGCTCACCATGCACCCGGAGCCGGACGGGACGGTCTGGAGCTGGGTCTCCGAGCGGGTCATGGACCGAGCCGCCGGCAGCGTACGGGCGTATCGCGTGGAGACCGGGCCGTTCGACTTCATGAACATCGGCTGGACCTACCGGGAGACCGCCGCCGGCGTCGAGATGCGCTGGGTGCAGGAGTTCCACATGAAGCCCGAGGCGCCGGTGGACGACGCCACCATGGCCGAGCACATCAACCGGAACTCCAAGGTCCAGCTCGCGCTGATCAAGGAGCGGGTCGAAACGGCGGCGCGCAGCCGGGCCGGAGCGGGGGTGGCCCCGTGAGCCGGCCGGACTTCGCGCTCAAGGGCGGGCACATCCTGGTCACCGGCGGTTCCCGCGGCATCGGCCGGGCGACCGTGCTGGCCCTCGCCGCCCAGGGCGCCTTGGTGACCGCCTGCTACGTCAACGAGAGCGAGCAGGTCGAGTCGCTCCGCCGCGAGCTGGACGAGCGGGGTGCCCAGGGCAACCTGGTGCGCTGCGACATCGCGGATCACGAGCAGGCCGTCCGGCTCTGCGCCGACGCGCACCGGACGTACGGGCCGATCGACGGCGTGGTGAACAACGCCGGGGTGATCAGCCATCTGCCGCTGGCCGACCTCCCCCCGCAGGAGTGGCGGCGGATCGTCGACACCAACCTGACCGGCATGTACAACGTGACGCGCTCGGTTCTGCCGTACGTCGCCGAGGTCGCGTCGGTGGTCAACATCAGCTCGGCTGTCGCCAACCACGGCATGCCGGGCGCCGCCCACTACGTGGCATCCAAGGCCGGCGTGATGGGGCTGACCCGGGCGCTCGCCAAGGAGCTGGGCCCGCGCGGCATCCGGGTCAACTGCATCGCCTCGGGCCTAGTGGAGACCGACCAGATGAAGGCGGTCACGGCCGAGGGACGGGCCCGCTACGAGCAGCTGATCTCACTGCGCCGGATGGGCCGCCCCGAGGAGATCGCCGATGTGGTCCTGTTCCTCGTCTCGCACGCCGCCCGCTACGTCACCGGCGCCACCCTCAACGTCGACGGCGGCATCTGACCAAGGAGGGCCGAACGCATGCTGCGCACCGTACTGGAGATGACCGTCCACGCCGGCCGCGAGGCGGAGTTCCGCGCGGCCTGGCTGGAGACGGCGCGGGCGGCCGCGCGGCTGCCCGGCAGCGTCGCCCAGACGCTGCTGCGGGATCCGCGCCGCCCGGGCGTCCACATGATCATGGCCGACTGGACCGACCAGGCGTCGCTGGACGCATTCCAGAGGAGCCCGGAACGGGAGAAGCTCAGCGCCCGCCTGGAGCACTTCCGCTCCGCCGCCCAGAAACGCGTGTTCGAGGCCGTCGAGCACGTGCCCGCACACCACAACCTCGAAAGGTGATCCGTCATGCCCGTACGCGTCATGGTGTCCGCCCGCATCGACGACAAGGACCGAGAGGCGTTCGAGGAGGCGTACCGCCTGGTCGCCGCCGTCGTCGCCGGCACCCCCGGCCACATCCGGGACGAGTTGCTGCGCGACGCCGAGCAGCCGGGCCGGTACATCCTGCTCGCCGAGTGGGAGAGCGAGGAGGCGTTCCGTACCTGGGAGAACGCGCCCACGCACCGGGAGATGGCCGCGCCGATGTTCCCGTACTGGAGCGGCGGTGGCATCGAGCGGCACATCTACGACCTGCGCGCCCGACTCGACAGCGTGTCGTCGGGCACCTGATCGGACGCCGACCATGACGACCCTCCGCAAGGCCCTGGTGATCGGCGCCGGCATCGGCGGGCTCACCACGGCGGCAGGACTGGTGCGGCAGGGCATCGAGACGGAAGTGTTCGAGGCGCGCTCCACTCCCGGCCGACTGCTGACGGGAGGAGGCTTCATGCTCTGGCACAACGCCTTCCTCTCGCTGCGCCGGATCGGACTGGACGAGGCCGTCACGGCGGACTCGGTCCGGATGCGTTTCCACGAGTTCCGCTCCGACAGCGGCAGGCGGCTGGCGCGCTGGCATCTCGACGCACCGACGGAGAGATGCGGCGCGCCGGCCTGCGCCCTGCGCCGGTCGGCCCTGCACAAGGTGCTCACCGAGGCGGTGGGCGAGGATCGGATCCGGCTCGATGCCCGACTGACCGGCTACACCCAGGACGCCGACGGCGTCACCGCCCGGTTCGCGGACGGGTCGACGGCCCGTGGCGACGTGCTGATCGGCGCGGACGGGTTGCGCTCCGCCGTCCGGGCGGCCATGCGGCGGGGCTTCGAACCCCCGCCGCGCTACTCGGGATACACCGCCTGGCAGGCCATCGCCCGGCTGCCTGGCGAGTCGGTGGTGCCCACCGGCACCTTCTTCAACCTGTGGGGCCGGGGTGGCCGCCGCTTCCTGTACTGCCGGTTGAACGAGGACGAGGTCTACTGGGACGCCATCACCAGCGACCGCGCGGCGCGGCGGATCGACACGGTCCGCCACACGCGCGCGGCGGCGATGGCCGAGGCGTACCGCGACTGGCCCGAGCCGATCGGCCGGATAATCGCGGCCACCGAGGAGGACGCCATCCTGCCGGTGAGCATCCACGACCGGCCGCCCGCCGGCGGCTGGACCGACGGACGGGTGGTGCTCGTCGGCGACGCCGCCCACCCGATGACGCTGAACCTGAGTCAGGGCGCGGGCCAGGCCGTGGAGAGCGCGGTGGTGCTCGCCGGGATGCTGGGGCGGGCGACGCCGGAGAACCTGCCGGCGGTGCTGCGCGCGTTCGAGGAATCCCGGCGGGCCCGTACCGCGGACATGGTCACCACGTCGTGGCGGATCGGCACCCTGGGGCTGGTCCACAGCACGGCGCTGTGCCGGCTGCGGGACCTGTTCATGTACACGTTCTTCGGCACCGTAGCCCGCACCCAGAGCTACGCGCTGATGCTGGACGAGCGGCTGGAGCGTGACCCCGTGCTGCCGGTGGCCCGGGCCGCCGGCTCCGGCGGCGAACGGTCGCCATGCTGACCGCTTCGCTGGCCGTCGTCTTCGTCCTGTGCACCGGGGTCCTGGCCGGGGTGCTGGTCGCCGTCGACCGGGCCGTGGTGCCCATGCTGCTGCGCCTGCCCCGGCAGACCTGGTCCGAGGTGCACCGCCTGCTGGATCCCGGCTTCGACCCGTTGATGCCGACGGTCAACAAGGTGGCGCTGGCCACCGGCCTGGGACTGGCCTTCCTCGCCCCGAGCCCGGCCGCCCGCGCGGCCTTCGCCACCGCGCTCGCCGGCGTGGTGGGGGTCGCCCTGGTGTCCGAGCTCGCCAACGTCCGGATGAACCGGCGCATCGACGCGTGGGCCGAGGCCGGGGAGATCCCGGACGGCTGGGCGACGCTACGCGCCCGCTGGGCCCGCGCCAACCGGTGGCGCACGGCGTCCGCCGTCCTCGCCTTTGGCGTCGCGCTCTACGCCTGCTGGCTGGCGTGGGCGTGACCGCCGGCCCACCTCTGTCCATGAGAAGGAGTCGACCCGGTGAACACAGCAGACCCCGAGCACGGGACGGACCAGCGCGCCGCCACCGGGCGCCCGCCGGAGCCGGCGGAGTTCGCCGGCCAGGTGGCCCTGGTGACCGGCGCGAGCAGCGGCATCGGGGCGGCCACCGCCCGGTTGCTGGCCGCCCGGGGCGCCCGGGTGGCGGTCAACTTCCACAAGGGAGCGGACCGGGCCCGGGAGGTCGTCGACGCCGTCCGGCGGCGCGGTGGCCACGCCGTGGCCCTACAGGCGGACGTCACCGACCCCGAGCAGGTGGAGGTCCTGGTCGCTGGCACCACCGCCAAGCTGGGACCGGTGGACGTCCTGGTGCTCAACGCCGCGGGGCTCGGCGCCCACGACGCGCGCATCGCGCCGGCGATGGAGCTGACCTGGGACGACCTCGACCGGGTGGTGACCCAGCAGCTCAAGGCGCTGTTCCTGCCCGCCAAGGCGGTCCTCCCCGGGATGCTCGAACGGGGTGGCGGCTCGGTGGTGGCCGTCGGCGCGGCGCTGGCCCGCCGGCCGGCGCCGGGCTTCCTGCCCCTAGCCGTGGCCAAGGCCGGCGTGGAGGCCGCCGTGCGGACCCTGGCCCAAGAGGTGGGCCCGCACGGGGTACGGGTCAACGCCGTCGAGCCGAACCTCATCCTCACCGAGCTGGCCCGGTACATCCGCGAGGCGCAGCGCCGGGCCGTCGCCGAGCGCGCCGCAGTACGGCGCAACGGCACCCCGGAGGACGTCGCCGAGGCCGTCGTCTTCCTCGCCTCGTCGCGAGCCTCGTACCTCACCGGCAGCTGCCTGGTGACCGACGGCGGCACCACGTTCGCCTGACCGGAGAAAGGATGGCGCGCTGGTTTTCCTCACTTTATCGCCCCCTTTAGCACCCACTGATTCCCTAGCGATCAGCTGCTCGAAACCGGGCCGAAGATCCGAGCTCAGGAAAGGACAGACGTGTCTGAACACCAGCCCAAAGTAGTCAGCCGGGACGATGTCGAGCCCGTGCGGTGGTTCGGCGAGGAGGGCCGCTTCCTGCTGCGCAAGGAGGACACGGGCGGCCTGTACAGCTTCTACCAGATCACCACCCAGCCGGGCAGCGGAACGCCGCTGCACGTTCACGAGAAGGCCGACGAGGCGTTCTTCGTCAACAAGGGGCGTTACGAGTTCGAGGTCGGCGGGGTCAGCGCGATCGTACCGGCCGGTTCCGTCATCTACGGCCCGCGCGGGGTGCCGCACCGCTTCCGCAACCTCTCCGACGAACCCAGCCAGCTGCTGGTCATCGCCACCCCCGGCGGCGTCGAGAACTTCTTCATCGGGCTCGCCGACCTGGTCTCCAAGGGCCGGCCGGACTGGGAGAAGATGCAGGAGCTGGCCAACCGCAACAACATCCGCGGGTTCCGCCCGACCGACGGCTCCCACCCCATCCTGGGCGGCCCGCCGGAGGCCGTGCAGGCGGTGCAGGGCTGACGCCGCGCGGTACGGGAGTCCCGGCCCGCCGGCCACGACCCGTCCCGTACCGCGCCCGACCCGACCGGGGCACCCCGGTGCCCCGGTCGCCGCCCGGCCGCCCCGTCTCCCGGACCCACCGCGTTCCTCGCCGCGCCTCCGCGCGGGCACCCGATGCTTGCCCGGACACCCGACCCACCCCGGGCACCTGACCGACCAGGGAGGACCCCATGCCCGAGCAGCCGTCCGGCTACCGCCCACGGCCGCGAACCGCGGCCGCCCGTCGCCATGACGTACTCATCCTCGGATCGGGTATCGCCGGCTCGACGCTGGGCGCCATTCTGGCCAGACAGGGCGTCTCGGTGCTGCTGCTCGACGGAGGTACGCACCCCCGGTTCGCCGTCGGCGAGTCGACGACGCTCTACACCCTCAAGCTGTTCCGGCTGCTCGCCCGGCGGTACGGCGTGCCCGAGCTGGAGCCGCTGACGTCCTACGAGGGCTGCCGGGACGAGATCGGGCCGACCAGCGGCACCAAACGGCACTTCGGCTTCATCCGGCACGAGGAGGGCAAGGAGCCGGATCCGGCCGAGTTCCTCCAGTTCAGCCCGCCGTCGAGGGCGTTGCAGACCAGCCACCTGTTCCGCCAGGACACCGACGCGTACCTGTTCCACACGGCGGTCCGGTACGGCTGCGAGGTCCGGCAGGCGTTCCCGGTGGAGGACATCGAACTCGCCGACGACCACGTCGCGCTCATCGGGCGCGGTGGCGAGCGGTACGAGGGCCGCTACCTGGTCGACGCCAGCGGCTTCCGCTCCCCGCTGGCCCGCAAGCTGGCGCTGCGGCAACCGCCCGAGGCGCTCAAGCACCACTCGCGTTCGATGTTCACCCACATGATCGGGGTCCGGCCGACCGACGAGTGCCTCCGGGTGGGGCCGGACGACGCGCCGCCCATCCCCTGGGTCGAGGGCACCATGCATCACCTGTTCGAGCGCGGCTGGTTCTGGTCCATCCCGTTCAACAACGCGCCGGACTCGAAGAACCCGCTGGTCAGCATCGGGCTCACACTGGACGAGCGAATGTACCCCAAGCCGGACGACGTCAGCCCGGAGGACGAGTTCCGGCAGTTCGCGGCGCGGTTCCCGGCAGTGGAACGGCTGTTCACCGAGGCCCGGACCGTCCGGCCCTGGGTGTCGGCCGGCCGGATCCAGTACACCTCCAGCAGGACCGTGGGGCACCGCTGGTGCCTGATGTCGCACGCGGCCGGATTCATCGATCCGCTGTACTCGCGCGGCCTGACCAACACCGGCGAGGTCATCAACTCGCTGGCCTGGCGGCTGCTCCAGGCGCTCGCCGAGGACGACTTCGCCGAGGAGCGGTTCCGCTACGTCGACGAGCTCCAGCAGGGACTCATCCGGTACAACGACGAGCTGGTCAACTGCTCGTTCATCTCCTTTTCGGACCACGGCCTGTGGAACGCCGTGTACCGCGTCTGGTGTGCCGCCGAAGTGCCGATCAACCTGCGCTTCGACCGGTTCACCGAGCGCTTCACGGCCGCCGGTGACGACGGGGTGCTGCGGGTGATGGAGCAGGCGGCCTACCCCGGGTCGCCGGTCCCCGACTCCCCCGGCTACCAGGGGCTCTTCGAGGAGATGGTCCGAGTCTGCGAGGCGGTCGACTGCGGTGAGCGCAGTGCCGCCGACGCGGGCAAGGAGTTCCTGACAACCGTGCAGAACTCGCCGGTGGTGCTGGAGCACCTCGGCTTGCGGGACCCGTCGTGCCGGTTCGTCTACCCGAAGCCGGAGGATCTGCGCCGGATGGCGGGGTGGCTGCGGCACCAGGGCCCGGACGAGCTGCGCTACCTGATCACCGGGGTCGATGAGAAGGGCCAGTCGCTGCCCGCGGTGGTCGACGAGGAGCTGGCCGTGCCGCAGTGACCGGCTGACGATGTGACGAAAGCGGGCGGCCTTCCCGGGGGACCCGGGCGGCCGCCCGCTCATGTCGATGGACAAGGACCGGCGTCGCGGGGTGCCCGGGTCACGCCGTCCGGGGTGTGGCCTGGAACACCGGGCAGCGATGGGCGGCCGCCGCGAAGCCGTCCGGGGACGGGGTGCCGACCAGACCGTTACGGACGAAGGCGCCGACGCCCCTGGGGTTCTGGCCGGGGAACTCCCGCAGGATCCGGGCCCGATCCCCCTCGGGGACCTCGACGAGGTCGACCTCCTGCCGGCGCCGGCCCCGGGCCAGCACACCGTGCCCGGCCATCCGGGCGTTCTTGACCCAATCCGAGTTCGGGTACGCCTGGACGAGGTACCGGGCGCCGTCGACGACCACCGGAGCCACCGGCGTGGTCCGGGGCAGACCGCTCTTGCGGCCGGTCACGGTCAACAACTGCATCGGGCCGACGGGCAGGCCGGCCCGATGCAGGAAGATGACGACGCGGTTGCGGGCCTTGTGCTTCAGGGAATTCGCGTACTGGCTGGCCATGCAGGTTGTCCTTTCCGCACGGGGTTTGGATCTGCGCCTTGCGAGCATGCCAGCAAAGAGCCGCCGTGGGCGTCCGGCTCAGGCCTTGTGGACGCGTCGAATGATGGTACGCACGACTGACCGGGGCAGGGCTCGCATCAGCGGGAGTCGAATGCGGTACGCCATACCCGGCACCGCGGAGGGCCGGCCGGCCGCGACCGCCCGCAGCCCGGCGTCCGCGACCTGCTCCGGAGTCAGCCAGTTGATTTTCGGCAGCGTGTCGGGGGACACGCCGGCGGCGGCGTGGAATTCGGAGCGGGTCAGTCCGGTATGGACGGTGGTCACGTGCACGCCATACTTGGCGACCTCCATCGCGACGCTCTCGCTGAACGAGGAGAGGAACGCCTTGGACGCCGCATAAGTCGCCGACTTCGGCTTCGGCAGGACCGCGACAAGGGAGGAGACGTTGACGATCCCGCCGGTTCGCCGGGAGATCATGCCGGGCAGGCAGGCTCGGGACAGGCGCATGGGCACGACAGCGTTCAACGTCGCGGTATGCAGCTCGCGCTCGGGCGGCAGCTCGGCGAACTCGCCGGAACCGCTCGACCCCGCGTTGTTCACCAGCAGCTCGACCGGGCGTTCCCGGTCGGCCAGCCGCTCCTCGGCGGCGGCGAGCTGGCTCTCGTCGGTGAGGTCGAGCGGGAGCACGTCGACTCGGACCCGGTGCCGGGACGCGAGTTCGTCGGCCAACTGCTTCAACCGGTCACCTCGCCGGGCAACGAGGACGAGGTCCACACCCTCCCGGGCGAGCAGGCGGGCGAATCCCTCGCCGATGCCGCTCGAGGCCCCGGTCACCATCGCGGTCCCGTACGGAAATCGTCGCATGACATTCCCCGAGTCTGTCCGGCGATTCAATGCATGACCCTACTCAGCCTACCGGCAGTCCGGAATTCCGGCCAGCATGGAAGAAAGCAAGCGGGCCCGCTTCATTGCGGCTTGATCTGGCGTTTATCAGCTGATGTTGGAATGCCACTGGATGGTTGACGTCGACTGAACAGGCACAGCCGGCGCCGCCGTCGCATTCCACGGGCGCCATCCCCGGAATGCATCCCCCCCTCCCCCCATAACCGTCGAATGGCTGGTGTCGTTGTCATGACTTCCTCCATCCAAAGGCAAGAACCGTCGCCCAGCACAACCCCGGCAGCGGCCGTCCCGGGCGCCCGGCTGGAGTCCCTGACCGGGCTGCGCTGGATCGCGGCCTTCGGCGTCTTCCTGTCGCACGTCAGCAGGCTGCTGCCGATCCCGCACACCGACACAGTCTTCGTGCTGGGCTCCTCCGGAGTCACGTTCTTCTTCGTGCTCTCCGGCTTCGTGCTCACCTGGACCTACACCACCGGCGACCGGGCCGCCACCTTCTACGGGCGGCGGTTCGCCCGCATCTGGCCGTTGCTGGTCATCGGCGCGCTACTCCCGCTCGCGCTACAACTGTCCGACGTGCGGCAGGGGCAGCGGGAGGAACTGGTCCTCATCGCCATCTCGGCGATCCTGCTGTACCAGGCATGGGTCCCGAACTGGATCCTCGGCGGGACCAACCCGGTCACCTGGTCGCTCGCCGTTGAGGCGTTCTTCTACGCGCTGTTCCCGTTCCTGGCGAAGTTCACCCTGCGTCGCTCGCTGCGCTGGCTCGGCTGGGCGGCGGTCGCCATGGTGATCGTCGGCTGGGGCATCAAGGTGTGGCTCTGGGACGCCTACCCCCCGCAGGCACGCCCGTCCTTCAACGGCATGGAGGGCCTGATCTTCGGCAACTACTCGCCGATCGCGCGGGTCTGGGAGTTCCTGCTCGGCATGGTCGCGGCCGCCGCGATCCGGAAGGGCTGGCGTTCGCCGCTGCCGGTCTGGGCGGCCACCACGCTACTCACCGCGGGGATGTTCGTGCTCTGGCTGCTGCGCGACGAGACCTGGCGCTCGGCCGTCATCTACGACGCGCTTCCCCAGGTCACCGCGCCGCTGTACGCCCTGGTGGTGGTCGCGGTCGCCACGCGGGACCTCGCCGGCGGCCCATCCTGGCTGCGGACCCGGCCCATGGTGGCGCTCGGCCAGTGGTCGTACGCCTTCTACCTGCTGCACTTCACTGTGTTGTTCGAGATCGCCTCGCGCGTCTTCGACAAGCAGAGCATCATCCAGTTCTACATGCGCCCGGTGCAGCCGAGCTGGGAGAACGCGGGTTGGGCGCTGCTCGCCCTGGTGCTCACCACGGCCGTCAGCGCCCTGCTGTACCGCTTGTACGAGCGGCCGATCGAGCTGTGGCTGCGGGCCCGCATCGGCGGACGCCGGACGCTCCCCGCCCACCTGGAAAACCACCGCCGGTGACCGTCCGGCACGGACCGCATGTCGACCCCGATGGAATGAGGTTGCCGGGAATGACCACGCCAGGACTCACCGCCCAGGCCGACGAGGCGCGGCTCGACTCCCCCGCGGAGTCCGGGTTGGAGGACCCTTTCGACGTGATGTTCGTCGGCTGGTCCTTCGTCCGGAGCAAGCTCGTCACCGCGGCGCTCGACCTGGGCGTCTTCGCCACGCTCGGCGACGGGTCGCTCAGCACGGAGGAGCTACGTGAGCGGCTGGACCTGCACCCTCGGGCCACCCGGCACTTCCTCGACGCGCTGGCCGCGCTCGGGCTGTTGCGGCGTACCGGCGACCGGTACCACAACAGCCCGGGAGCGGCCCGGTACCTGGTCCCGGAGGGGGACGCCTTCGTGGGCGGCTTCCTGCGGATGACCACCGAGCTGATCGGGGCCGACCAGAAGGCGCTGACCGGGCTGCTCCGTAACGGCAACGCAAGAGGGCAGGGCCAGGGCGGCGAGGTGCCGTTCACCCGGATCTTCCACGACCCGGCCCGGCTGCGGCTGTTCCTGTCGGCGATGGACGGCTTCAGCGGCGCGGTGGCGACCGAACTGGTTCGCGTCTTCGACTGGGCACGGTGCGCGACCTTCAGCGACATCGGCGGGGCACGGGGCAACCTGGCGGCGCACCTCGCCGCCGCGTACCCCGGGCTCACCGGGACCGTGCTCGACCGCCCGGCGATGGAACCACATTTCGACGAGCTCGTCGCCGGGCACGGGGTCCAGGACCGGCTGCGGTTCCAGGGTGGCGACTTCTTCACCGACGACCTGCCCCGCGCGGACGTCCTGATCCTCGGTGGCGTCCTGCACGACTGGCCGCTGGAGCGGCGCCGGGAACTGCTCCGCAAGTCCTATGACGCAGTCAACGACGGCGGCGCGGTCGTCGTGTACGACACCATGCTCGACGACGAGCGGGCCGGGGTGGACAACCTGGTGCTCAACATCATCATGATGATGCAGTCCGCTCAGGCGACCGGATTCGGCCCGGCGGAGTGCCGGTCCTGGCTGACCGATGCCGGTTTCACGGTGGAACGGATCTGCCCGCTGCCCGCGGCGAACACCGCGCTGATCGGCCGCAAGAACTGACCTCTGCGGCCGTCCGCCGGCCCAACGCCGCCGTCGCACCGGTGGCCGCGGCTTCCGATGTGGATCTCACACGGCCCGCCGCCGCAGCGTGGCGGCGGGCCGTGGCGGGCCTTCCAGGCCGTCCGGCGCCGGACGAGGCGCCGGACGCCGGTGGGCATTCGTCGCGCCGGACCGCCTCGCGTCCGGCCCTGAACATGCCCACCACCCAGCGCCACATCCCGGAAACCAGCCAAATCGAGACACGCCTATCAGGCAGCGCCCCAAATGAAAGACTGCGGTTAGCCAATATGGGATAAACGCTGGCCTGGATGTGATCGGCACCGATCACTCTATCCTGTATACGAGGTCTGGCGCTGTCTCACGCATCCCGGGGGAGTACATGTCCGGCTCGACACACATCAGAGTCCTGCTGATCGATCCGCAACCCATCTCATTGACCGGCCTGCACACCATTCTCAAAGGCCACCCCGCCATGCAGGTGGTCGGGGTGGCCGGCGACGTCGACGCCGCGGCGGCCCGATATCAGGAGTTGCGGCCCGACATCGTGATCGTCAACGTCCACACGGACCCCGCCGAGGCAGTCCGGAGCGTGGACGCCCTGTCGCGGTACCAGCCGGCACTGCCGGCGCCCAACGTGCTGGTCCTGACCAGCGACGCGGCCGCGACAGCGAGCCAGGTCCTGCGGGCTGGCGTAAAGGGCGTGCTGTCCTGCAGCAGCACGTCGCAGGAGCTCACCGCCGCGGTCCGCATCATCGCGACCGGCCGCTCCCTGCTTGTGCCCACAGTCGGCCAGAAACGCGGGGACTCGCCGTTGGGTCAGCTGACCGATCGTGAGATCAAGGTGTTCACCCTCATGGCGCGCGGATTCAGCAATGCCGAAATCTCCGCCGAACTGACGCTCAGTCAGAGCACCGTCAAATCCCACGTGCAGAGAATAATGGAGAAACTAGGACTCCGCAATCGGGTCCACGCGGTCATATTCGCGTACGAGAAAAAGCTCGTCGGCGCCAACTTTTGACCACAAGGCGGCGAGGAACTCCTCGCGCGTCCGTCGCATACGGGCATCGGACGCACAATGTGCTGGCACGCGCCGGCGGCCTCCCTCCCACAGATCGCCTCGAATGTCTCGTGAGGGCATCTCCGGTGGGGCGGCCGCCGCCGCATTGTCAATTCCTCCCGGATCCGGTCAGGCTGCGGCGCCGCGTAGTTGGCGGACCACTTTCCACAGATCGAAGACGTTCCGGTCCTCGACCACCAGGCCGTTCCCCACGCGCCACAACTGCATGCCCTCGGAGACGATCGAACGCCCCGTGGCTGGCACGCCGGCGAACTCCCGCACGTGTCTCGCCCGGGTGGTGAACCAGGTCGCCACCCACGGCCCCTCGGCCACCTGGATCCCGACCTCCACCGTCAGGTCGGCGAAGGCGGCATGCCGCCGCCGGACACTCTGCTTGGGCCCCTCCGGGCCGACCCGCACGCCTCCGAGCAGGAAGTCCGGCGCGAAGATCCGGTCCGCGACGTCCAGGTTGCCGCGAGTCCAGCCCTCGTCGAACCAGTACCGGGCGAGTGCCTTGTTGGCCTCCTGGACGGTGTCCGCCGCATCGCGTACGGGCATCGCTCACCTCCCTCCGGCGGCGGCAGCTGCAGCGTTCGCCTTGAGAATGGCGTCGAGGTTCTCGCCGCCGAGCGAGCTCAGTTCCGGCAGCGGCGAGGTGGCCGCCCATTGCAGGAAATCGAGAATCTGGCGACGGTCCGGGAAGATGAAGCGCTTGTTCGGGTCCTTCCAGCCGAAGTCCGGAGGGACCGCCTCGGATTCCTCGAGGAGCCGGAGGATAATGTCGGCTGCGGTGTCGCCGTCAATCTCCTTCGCCTCGTATCGGGCGCAGGCCTCCGCCGTACCATCGAGCACCGCTTTGAAGTCATCGCTGTCGGGCCACCAGAGACCCACGTGCGGCACCTTCTCCAAAATGTCGAAGAGGCTCGCGTCGCGGGTGGCCCGGAAGGTACGCAGCGCCTTGTTGAGTCGCAATGTGCCGGGGGTCGTGCCGCAGCCCCAGACGCGGAACATCGCGTCCCAGAGGCGGTAGTGCGAGAACGCGATGAACGAACAGTTCACGAGGGTGTCGTTGTAGTCGAGCAGCCCCTGCTCCAACTCCTCGACGTACCGGAAGCGCTCCTCGTCGAAGTCGTCGTCGGCGAGCGCGTCCAGCAGGCGCGGGGCCAGCGCCGCGATGACCTCCATCGTGTTGGACATGCCGCGCGAGTACAGCGGGTCCAGGAAGCCCGCAGCGTGCGACATCAGGCACCAGCGGCGCCCCACGGTCTGCCGGGACGAGTACTGCAACCGCCCGGTGGACACCCACTCCCGCACCTTCCGGGCGCCCTCCAACTGCCGCGCCACCGCCGGGAACCGGCTCGCAAGCTGGGCGAACTCCTCCTCGGGGGTGATGTCCTCCGGCTTGGGGTACAGCCGGGGGTCGAGGGTGACGCCCACACTGCACACCGGGTTGCGGGACAGCTTGTGGTTGTCGAACGGGATGATCCAGAACCAGCCCCGCTCGAAGTTGTGGTGCATGGTGCCGTCGTGCCACGGCACCGGCGGCTGGTCCTCGGGGGCCACCTTGATCACCTCGTCGAAGGGCCGAACGCCGACCATGTGGGTGAACAGCGAGCGGGAGTGGTGCTTGAAGCGGCACGGCTGTTCGCGGAGCTGGAAGTGGTCCGCCAGGGGCGACCGGAAACCGCTCGCGTCCACCAGGTAGCGGCCCCGGACCTCGCACCCGTCGACGCCGGTGAGCGTGACGCCGTCGTCATCGAAGGCGATCCCCGACACCCGCCACTGCTGGCGCGACTCGCAGCCGTACTTCACCGCCACCCGGAACAGGTACGCGTCGCAGTCCTGTCGGTACAGGTGGCACGCGGAGGACAGCTCGTCGGGAATGACGAACTGGTTGGCCTCCTTCGGGTCGGGCTCCTCCCCCGGCCGGTGCAGCATGAAGCCGAAGTGCCGCTTCTGGCCGAAGGTGTTGCTGATCTGCTCGTTGATGGTTTTCGGGTCGCACAGCGCGTGGAACTCGGGCACGTCGTACCGCTCGGCGAGCACCTGCAGCCAGGAGACGAGCTGCGGGATCATCGACTCTCCGACGGCGAACCTCGGGTGGGTGGCCGCGTCGGCGAGCAGTACCTTGGCGCCGGAGCGGGCCAACACGGCACCAAGAGTGGATCCGGCAATGCCTGACCCGAGGATCACCACGTCGTAGCTCGGCCTCTGATTGGACACAGTCGGTTCCCTTCCGCAGTCATCGAGTCTGGGACGGCGCGCCGTAGGCTCCACGTCCGTTTTCCACCTTGGCGGATGGTGATGAAGGCGAGAGAAAGCGCGCATAAGCCACCGTGCCGTAGCACGGTGGCTTACGCGTCAGGAGCAGCCCGTGCCTCGCCGCGGACCGCGGGGTCCGGGCTGGCAAGGTGTCCAGCGGCTGTGCCGGATCGAGCGCCTCATCCGGCGGGCCGGTCGACCGCTGCGTGCTCCGGGTTGAGCGGGGTTGCGGCCTTGGGCCGGACGCCTGCCCGGGGGGTGACAAGCAGCCGGCCCAAGGAGCGTGGGAACCACCAGTTTGACCGTCCGAGGAGGGTCACGAGCGCCGGGGTGAGGAAGCCCCGGACCACGGTGGCGTCGATGACGATGCCCGCCGCCAGCGCGGTGGCGAACACCCGCACCTCCGTAACCGGGATGTTGGACAGCGCGGTGAACGCGAGAAACAGGATGAACGCGGCGGACGTGACGAGCCGTCCGGTCCGGCTGATGCCCATGACGACCGAGGGCACCACGGTGTCCTGCCTTCCGTCGGCAGCCAGTTCGAGATGGGTCTCGCGGATCCGGTGGAGGATGAACACCTCGTAGTCCATGGACAGCCCGAAGAGGAAAGCGAACACGGCCATGGGGATCCAGATGGTGATCGCCCCGATCGCTGGTGTGTCGAACAGCAGCTCGCTGCCGTAGCCCTTCTGCCAGATCAGCACGATCACGCCGTACGCCGCGGAGGTGGAGAGCACGTTGAGCACCAGTGCCTTCAGCGGGAGAACCACGGAGTGCAGCGTCCGGGCCAGGACGATGAAGGTGAGCAGGGCGACGAAGATCAGGATGAGGCCGAAGGAGCCGTAGACCGCGTCGATGAAGTCGATGTCCAGCGCGGGGCCGCCGCCGGCGAGCGCTCCCGGGGCCTCCCGGGCCGTGTCCAGCACCGCGGACATCGCGTCCCGGCCGGAGTTGCTCGACGGGTCGTCGGTGGTCCAGATGTCGACCACCCGGTTGCCACCGCGGGCCCAGTCCGCCGGGGCGACGCTGCCCGAGACGCCGTCGAGGCCGCCAAGCCGGCTGCTCATGGCGTCCGCCTCAGCAACGCTGACGATCACCTCGGCGGGTCGCGCGATGCCCTCACCGAAGCCCGCGTCGACGATCCGCTCGAAGGCCATGGCCGGCGCGCCGCCCTGGGCGAGGGTCGCGGTCTCCGGTGCTCCCAGCCGTATCGCGAGCACGGGCACGGCGAGCGCCACCAGCAGCGCGCCGCTGATCAGCGCCGAGAGCACCGGGAACCGGGTGGTCACCCCGGCCAGCCGGGTCCACAGTCGGCTGTCCGGGCGGTGCTTGCGACGGGGCCGGTCCAGCTTGTCGCCCCAGGAGTAGAGCAGGACCGGCAGCAGGGTGAGGGCCACGGCCACACTCACCAGCGGAATGAGCAGGCCGGCGTACCCGACGCTACGGAGGAACGGCACGGGCAGCACGACGAGCGCGGCGAGCGAGATCGCCACAGTGGCGCCGCTGAGCGCGACGGCCCGGCCGGCGCTGGCGATGGACCGGACGACCGCCTCGCGGCGCGCCTCGGGCTCGGGACCGTCGGCGCCGGGCTTGTTCCGTTCCTCCCGCCACCGGGTGACCACGAGCAGCGCGTAGTCGATGGCCACACCCAGACCGATCAGCGCCACCAGGAACTGGACGATGAAGGACACGTCGGTCACCCCGGTAACGCCCCGTACCAGCAGGAACGTCGTGGGGATGGCGGCCACCGCCATCAGCACCGGCACGATGGCGAGACCGCTCGCGAAGACGAGGATCAGCACGATCAACGCGCCCAGGGCGCCGATGAGCGTCTCGTAGACCGGGCTGGGCGGGGCGCCACTGTTCCGGCCGGAGAGGACGGGTTGGCCGGTCAGCTCGACCTGGGCGCCCGCGACCTTGGTCTGGGCGACCTTCTCGGTGATGGCCGGGAGCAGGTGGTCGTAGGGCGCGTTGGTGGGATTGGCCGGCGGGTAGAGCAACGCCACCGTGGTCCGCCGGTCCGCGGAGACCAGGGAGTCACCGCCGGGGTTCACGTACGACGCGCTGCGGCCCCCCTGCGGCGTGACGCTCTGCACCAGTGTGCCCCACTCCTGGCGCACGGCTGGACTGTCGACGGTGGTGCCCTCCGGCACGGTCACCACCAACAGCAACGGAGCGTTGCGGCCGCCGGTGCGGTTGAACTGCTGAGCGAAGGCGTCGTTCGCCTCCTGGCTCGGCCGGTCCGGCAAGCGCGCCTCGTAGGTGAGTCTGTCGATGGTGCTCCCCGTCATGGCGCCTCCGACGAGGGTGAGTGCCACCCATATGAGGACCACCACCCACCGGTGAGCGAGCACCCACCGTGTCATCTGCTCCACGGCCGAACCTCCTGTAGCGACGCTATTATGTAGCCGCACATAATATGCCCCAAGATAGCGAGCCGACGATGCCGGCCGCAAGGACAATCCGGAACGAGTCGCCGACGGAGAGTGGCGGAACGTCCTCGGCCCACCCACCCGGGCTCTGATCAACCGATGTCCGGCGGGCGCTGATGTGTAGCATCGTGAGATATGAAGGCAGAGACCCTGAGAGGGAACCTGGAGGGGATGCTTCTGTCTGTGCTGGAGCCCGGACAGCTGCACGGCTACGCGGTCATCGAGGAGCTCCGGCGACGCAGCGATGAGGCGATCAACCTCCCGACCGGAACGGTCTACCCGGCCCTGCACCGCCTGGAGGCCGCCGGGATGATCGGCAGCGAGTGGTCCCGGCACAACGGCCGCCGCCGCCGCAACTACTTCCTGACCACGAAGGGGCGGCGCGCCCTGGCGGACAAGCGCGAGGCATGGCAGTGGGAGTCCTCGGTCATCTCCGGCGTGCTGAAAGCCGAGGCGTGATGGAAGCAGCCGCCCTGCAGCACTACAGCGACCGGCTGGCCCAGCAGCTCGTCGGGCCGCACTCGCGGCGCTCCGCGATCATCGAGGAAGTCATGGACGGCCTCCAGTGCGCCACGGAGGGCAACCTGGCGAAGTGCCCCGACGTCGAGGCGGCCGCCCGCCGCGCCGTCCAGGAGTGGGGATCACCCACCGAGGTCGCCCGGGCGTACAACGACGCGACACTCCGCCTCAGCGCCAACCGCCTCTCGCTGCTGGCGGTGTACGTGCTGCCGCTGCTCGCCTTCAGCTGGGCGTACGCCCTGCTGAGCGGGCCGAGCGGACCGTGGGTGCACCACCCGCCGATGCTGACCATGGGGTTGTCGGTCGCGACCATCGGGGTCGTGCTCTGCCTCGGCGGGGCACTCTCCGGCCTGCGGCGGGGCACCGGGATGCAGGCGGCCGTCGGGCCGCGGGACCGCACGGTCACCCTGGGCACGCTGGCCGCCGTCGTCGGAATGCTCTGCGTGCTGGGGGCGCTGGTTGTCCTGCTGCTCAACCGGGGCATCAGCCACCCGGAGTCGCTGGACTGGCCCCTGATCTCCATACCGGCGGCGCTGAGCGTGCTCGCGGGCGTCTACTTCGTCCTGTCTCTGAAGCGCTTCCTCGCCATCCTCCGGGCGGCGGGCTCCGCGTAGCCTCACATGGTCGACATCCTGCCGATCGGGTACGAGAGCCGCCGCGGAATTACCGCACCGTCCCGGGGCCGGTCACCAGTTTCCGATCCTGCCAGGGCCACCGGCCCTCGAGTTCCACCTGCAGCGAGAAGCTGAGGAAGGTCCGCACCAGCACGATCAGGCCCAGCACGCCGACGCCGGCGAAGGTGGGCGAGACCGCGACGGAACGGATGATGTCGCCGCCGACCAGGAACTCCAGGCCGAGCAGGATGGCCCGCCCGACGCCCTGCCGGTACGGCGGGTAGACGTCGACCAGCCGGCGGGTCCGCCGCCAGCCGCGCAGGAAGACGACCGTGGCCATGATGACGCCCACGGCGATGACCAGCCCTCCGGCGATGTCCAGAAATGCGCCGATCAGCTGGATGATGTCCTTCGTCGGCACCCGACACCCCCGCACCCGGCTCCCTGCGGAACCCACCATTCCGCATCTCGGGCGACCATCGTGGCTGTTTCGGCAGTTCGGGCGGGGCGACGGGGAACGCCTGCGGTGGCCCGCCCCGCCCACCTACGGTGGAAACGACGTCATCACAGGCGAGGCGCGGCTTGGCGAGGAGCGGACGTGACGGAGCCGGAAGAGAACGAGGAGAAGAGCCACAAGACCGACGAGGTGCTCTTCTCCCCCGACGGGGACCCGCACCACACCCCGTCCCAGAACCCACGGCCCGACGAGCACCAGCCCGTCCGGTTCCAGCACGACGGCGAGACGGAGACCGTCGTCGACGAGTGACGACGGTGGGAGTGTCCGTCGACGCCCCCACCGCGGTCCCGCCGGTCAGTCCTCCGCGCGCCAGCGGTAGTACGGCCTGGCCACCGAGTCCTGCGGGCCCCGCCAGGTGTCCGGCTGGTACGGACTGATGTACGGGCTGAGGTCCTCCATCACCTTGGCGAAGGCCGGCTTGTCGTGGTTGTGCCGGGTGGCCTCGGCGAGCGACGCGTCCTGCTCCAGCAGGTGCACGTAGACGTCGTCGATCGAGTACAGCCAGCGCCCGGTCACACCCAGTTCGGCCGGCAGCGGTCCGGCGTCGGACTCGGCGAAGACGCGCGCCACGTCGGGCTCGGCGCCCGGCTTGATCCGTCCGACGATCACGGTCAGTGTGCTGTCCTCGGGCTCCTTTCCGTCCGGCACCCAGCGGTAGAACTCCTTCGCCACGGAGTCGGACGGGTTCTTCCAGTACCTCGGATACGGCGTCACGTACGGTTCGATCGCCTCGGCGATCTTCTGGAACGCGGGCAGCCCGCGGGTCTGGCCGGACACCTTCGGGTCCTGCCTGCGCTCGATGACGTGGAGGTAGAGGTCGTGGTGCGACAGCAGCCTCCGCCCGATGACCCCGAGATCCTGCGGCCGGGTGGTTTTGTCGTAGTGCCCGAAGACGTCGCCGACGATGTTCTCACTGCCGGGGACAATGCGGCAGACGATCACGTTCCGGAAGACCATGACTGCTCCTTGGGTGGGTGCGGATGTGGGGGTACGGACGGGGGCGTGTCGAGGCGGAGGTGCTCAGGCGGCGAAGGTGACCGGAAGCTCCAGCAGGCCCCGGAACGGCGACGCGGCCGGCAGCCGGCGCACCTCGGCGAGCGGGACCCCGAGCCGCAGCCCGGGCAGCCGGCGCAGCAGCGCCCCGATGCCGATCTGCGCCTCCATCCGGGCCAGTGAGACGCCCAGGCAGTAGTGGACGCCGTACCCGAAGCCGAGGTGCGGGCCGCGTACCCGACGGATGTCCAGCCGGTCCGGGTCGGCGAAGTGCGCCGGGTCGTGGTTCGCCGAGTTGATCACCACGCCGACGACTGAGCCGCTCGGGATACGGACGCCCTGGTAATCGATGTCCTCGGTGGCGATCCGGGGGCTGGCCACGGGCAGCGGGCCGTCGAACCGGAGCAGCTCCTCGATCGCTGAGGGCAGCAGCTGCGGCGTGGTGCGCAGCAGTTCGAGCTGCTCGGGATGGGTCAGCAGGGCCAGCGTGGCGTTGCCGAGGAAGTCCGCGGTCGTCTGGTGCCCGGCGAAGAGCAGCAGGAACGTGGTGGTGACCAGTTCCGTTTCGGTCAACGCCCCGTCCCGGTCACAGGAGTCGATCAACGCGCCGATGATGTCGTCGGCCGGGTGCGCCCGTTTGGCCTGCATGAGGTTGACGAGGTAGTCGTGCAGCTTCAGCTGGGCCTCCTGCACGGCCGCCCGCTCCTCCTCGGGTGGGCGGCGGGAGGACCCGGAGGTGCGAATCACCTGGGTCCAGTCGAGCACCCGCCCGTGGTCGGCCTCGGGGATGCCGAGCAGCTCGCAGATCACCGCCATGGGCAGCGGAATGGCGAACTCCTGCATCAGCTCGGCCTGGCCCTGCGGGACGATCTTGTCGAGCAGGGCGTCCACGATCTGCGCCACCCGCGGCCGCAGCGCCTCGATCCGGCGCGGCGCGAACGCCTGCGAGATGATCCGGCGCAGCCGGGTGTGCTCCGGCGGGTCCGAGTTGAGCATGTTCTTGTTCAGGCCCTCGGAGTTCGGCCCGAACAGCCGCAGGTAGTGCTGGCCGGGGCCGTACAGGTCCTTGGACAGCCGCGGGTCGGTCAGCGCCGTCTTGGCGTCGTCGTAGCGGCTGATCAGGTACTGGTCGAACCGGGGCGAGCTGACCGGGCACACCGGCCGATCGGTGCGCAGCTGGGCGAACGCGGCGTACGGGTCGGTGGCGAACTCGTCGGTGTAGAACTGCGACGCGGGTACGGCCTGCTCGGTCATCTCGTCTCCTCCCGCTCGCTGCGCACGCTGTGCAGCACCTGGTAGGTGTTCCGTTGCGCGGATTCGCGCAGTTCACGGATCATGCGCAGCAGCCGGTCCCGGTGCTCGCTGCGGCCGAAGGCGTCCAACCGTTCCCGGTCCGCCCAGTCGCTGATGATCAGATAGCTGCGCGGGTCGTCGGCGTCGCGAACCAGATCCTGGTGCAGGCAGCCGTCCAACGTGCGGATCTCCTCCGCCGCCGCGCGCCACTCCTGCTCGAACCGTTCCTCGCACCCCTGCCTGGTACGCATAGCGAGCACGGTGCGGACCCGGGTCATCGCGCACCGCCGAACACCAGGTGCAGGTGCTTGCGGAGGGCGTCCGCGTCGATCGGCTGGCTGCGGAACCCGACGTGCCCGTCCGGTCGGACCAGGTACAGGGCCACGCCGCTGACGCCGTATGTCGTCCGGAACTCGCCGCCGGTGTCCCGCACCACGGGTGGGGCCGGCAGCCGCGGCGCGGGGGCGTCCGGGCTGAGCAGCAGGTAACCGTCGACCTCCCCGGCCATCTGGCCGCGGACCTCGGCGTACAGCTTCTCCGCCGCGGCCAACGCCGCCTCGTCGACGGAAACGTCCACGTAGACCAGCAGGGTGTGCCGGGTGCCGCGGGTGAGATCGCGCAGCCGCATCGGGTGTCCGACGCCCTGCCGACGCAGGCCGCCGACGTCGGGAGCGCGGTCGCCGGGCCGGGGGCCGTTGCGCAGCGCGTCCGGATCGGTCAGGCACTCGCCGACCAGGGGGCTGTCCGCGTAGCTGAGCAGCATGGACATCTCCTGGAGGAACTGGCGCTTCAGGTCCTCGCGGTCCAGCTCGTCGGTGAAGGCCATCCGTACCGCGCGCCCGACGATCTCCTCGCCCTCCGGGCGCCGTTCGGTCTCGTAGCTGTCGAGCAGCCCGGGCGCGGCGAGTCCCCGTACCGCCAGGGCCAACTTCCAGGCCAGGTTCCAGGCGTCCTGG
Organism: Micromonospora sp. SL1-18; assembly: GCF_047921505.1. Classification (NCBI taxonomy): domain Bacteria; kingdom Bacillati; phylum Actinomycetota; class Actinomycetes; order Micromonosporales; family Micromonosporaceae; genus Micromonospora; species Micromonospora sp. SL1-18. The sequence goes on from NZ_JBLROA010000011.1 coordinate 128,983, forward strand.
ATCCCGGTGTTCATGCCCTGGCCGCCGGCGGGCGGGTGCAGGTGCGCGGCGTCGCCGGCCACGAACACCCGGCCCTCCCGGTACCGGTCGACGATGCCGTGGCTGATCCGGAACACCGACGACCAGCGCAGGTTCGACGCCCGGGTGCCGGGCGGGGCCAGCTGGTCGAGCGCGGCCTGCACGTCCGCGAGGGTCGGTGCCGCCAGCTCCTCGCTGAACCCGGGCGGCGCGTCCTGCCCCCCGGTCTGCGCGAAGAACCGGGGCGGTGCGAGCGTGGCGATCCGGTACCGGGACTCGCCGCGCAGGGGGACGCAGACCAGCATCCCGTCCATCCGGCCGTCGGTCTCGTGCAGGAAGCGAAGCAGGTGACCGTCCGGCATGTCCCAGTCCACGTCGACGTCACCGAGCATGAACAGCTGTGGGAACCGGCCCAGCCCGCCGGTGAAGGTCAACCCGAGCAGCTCACGGACCCGGCTGTGCGCGCCGTCGCAGCCGACCAGGTACTTCGCGCGTACGGTCTCGGTGCCGCCGTCGGCGGTCGCGATCGTGGCGAGCACGCCGTCGTCGTCCTGGGTGAACTCGACCAGCTCGGCGCCGCGCTGCGGGCGTACGCCGAGGGTGGCCAGCCGTTCGGTGAGGATGCGTTCGGTCTCGTACTGGGGCAGGCCGAGGTGCGCGTACGGCAGCTCGGGCAGCTCCCAGCTCATCCGGTGGATCTCCACGCCGTTGACGAACACCATGTTCCCGGTCAGCCAGATCCCCGCGTCCATGGCCTCCCGCACGATGCCCTGGTCCTCCCAGAGCTCCATCGTGCGGCAGTGCACCCCGATCGCCTTGTCGGCCTGGCCGGCCGGGGTGGCCAACCTGTCGATCATCCGGCACTCGATGCCTCGCCGGGCCAGCTCGACGGCGACGGTGAGCCCGGTGGGTCCCGCGCCGACCACGAGTACGTCTGTCGTCCTGTGCACAGCAGCAGCCTCCCTGCCCGTAGTCGGTTCAGGTCCGCTTCCGGGGTCGGCCGCGACGTGGAAGAGGCGGCGCCGGAAGTCGAGAAGGAACGGTGCGATCGGCCCGGCCTCCTGCTGGGCGTGGGCCGGGTCGCTGATCCAGCGATAGAACTCCGCCTCGCTGGTCCACTCCGCGAAGATGTGGAACACGTCCGAACCGGGCTCACGCAGCAATTCCTCGCGCAGGTACCCGGGCACGCCGGCCATCCGGGGGGTGACCTCGGCGTATCCGCGTTCGAACTCGGCGAGCCGGCCGGGCGGCACGGTCAGCTCGACGTCCACGAAGATCCTCGATCCCCCGCGGTCGCTGTCGTGCATCACCCGGTGGCTCTCCGGCCCGGCTGCCCCGACCAGCGGTCGCACGACGTCGGCGAGACGCGCCGCGACCGGGCCGGCCAGGTAGTCGCGCAGCGCCGACTCGTCGGCCCATTCGGTGACGACGACGAACGTGCGCGAATCGATGGCGTCGCGCAGCAGGCCGTACCCGAGGTTGCCGGTCTGGCCGCCGATCTGCCCGGCGACCGTGTGCCACGCCGACTCCACGGCGGGTTCGAGCCCCGGGCGCGCGCGCATCCGGACCATCGTCCTGATCATCGAATCTCCTTCGACGGCCTGCGGGAGACGGTGGACCGGCCGAGGCGCGTACGGCCCCGAACCAGCACGACGTCGTCCTGCGACCCTGCCGGAGGCAGCGTCAACCCGCCGTCACCGCGAAACGGTGGCGAGTCCGTGACCGTTGACGCGACCGGGACGCACCGGCTGATCCGGCGGCTCCTCGTCAGGCCGGCCGCGTCCCGATCGGCGGCGTAGGCCAGCGCGGGCGGTGGCTTTCGAATGACAACACCCGCGTGGGGTAGTCAGCCGTGGCGTACCTGCCAATCACATGCTGAGAACAGCACCCTGAAAGGTATCGGCGGCATGAAGTATCAGGAGTTCGTGGCACAGGTTCGCGAGCGTGGCGAGTACGACAGCGCCGCTGAGGCCCAGCAGGTCATCAGCGCCGTGGTGACCTGCCTCGCGGAACGGTTGACGCCGGACGAGGCGAGGCAGCTCGGCTCGCAGTTGCCGCCGGAGATGGGTGATTTCCTGAAATCGGCGCCCGGCGGCGCCCCACGCATCGGGGTGACGGAGTTCCTCCGGAAGGTCGGCGACGAGATCGGCGCCACGGAACGCACCGCGGAGTGGGACACGAGTGCGGTCCTGTCCACCATCGCCGACGCCGTGTCCGGTGGAGAGCTCAACGACGTGGTGACCCAACTGCCGTCCGGCTACGCGTCGCTGTTCGGGCGGCCCGGCGTGTCGGGCTGAGACCAGGGCGCTCGGTGCCTCCGCTCACGAGGCGGCCGTTCCCGCCAGCAGCGCCAGCCCCGTCTCCGGGTCGACCCGCTTGGCGAGGCTCGCCCCGACCTCGGAGATGACGACCTCCAGGGTCGGCCACACCTCGCCACGGAGCAGATGACCGCCGACGGTCGAGCCGTCGCGGCGACCCAGCACCGCGTGCACGTGCAGCGCCGCTTTCCCCTCGTGCTCGGCGATGTCACCCAACAGCGAGAGGACCTCGACCTGTTCCCGGACCGGGATGGTCCGGTAGTCACGCTTCTCGCGCTCGAAGTAGCCCAGGTCCGCCGCGGCGAACCCGCCGACGGCGGTGACCCGGGCACCCCGGATGGCGTGCCGCTGCGCCACCTCGTTCACGGCGGCCACCGCGTCCTCGCCCTTGTCGACCACGACCACCAGGACGCGCCGGTCACCGTCGCCCAGTTCCACTTCCCTCATGATCACCCTCATCTCGCCAGCCGGTTCCGGCCCGAACCCGGTCCGGGGCGGACTACCCCCGTACGGCCGGGTGTCACCCCGGCCCGGCCGCAGGCGCCACGGCGGTTTGCCGCCGGCACCGCCGGGAAGCCAACCGGATGCCACGGCGCGGATCCGGTAGCCGCGCCGACGTTGAGGCGGGAGGTTGACATGGGTGACCGAGAACGACTTCATGAGCTGCGCCAACAGGCCCACAACGCGGGCATCGAGGGCAATTCCAAGATGACCGAGGGCCAGTTGCAGGAGGCGCTCAAGCGGGTCGGCAAGGGCGAGTCGCCGCAGATGGCCAAGCGGCAGGCCAAGGGCTGACCGTACGGCACGACGCCGGCATCCAAGGGGTGCCGGCGTCGAGGCTTTCCCTGGCGGGCTGCGAGGTCGGTCGTCACCCCGCGGCACCCCGATCGTCCCGTTCCCGCCCCGCTGGGAAGGGACGCCGGGTTCAGCGCCGCACGATCAGCGGCGCATAGTCGGCCGCGGTGAGCGGCACCCGGGACAGCGATCCGTCAGCCCGCGGCACGTCCAACGGCTGCCCGTCCCGGCAGAACGTGACGCCGTGCACGTCCGCGCGGCTGGTCAGCGTACAGACGATCTGGCCGAACGCGAGGATCTGGTCACTGCGTCCGGTCTCGTCACCGGCCCAGCCGACCTCGACCTCGGCGACACCTGCGCTGAGCCGGGCGCCGGCCACCGAGGTGATGCCGGCCAGGGCACTGGTGAAGCCGGCGTCCCGTTCCCCGTCCCCGGGCCCGGCCAGCAGGTCCCGCAAATGCGTGTCGACGTCGGGCAGGTAGTCCACGCGCCGCACGACGGTCCGCAGGCGGTCGTCCCGGACGAGGCAGAGCGTCTCGTTCACCCGCCCGGCGTTTGGCAAGGCGCCGCCGCCGACGGGACTGGCGTAGGCGCCGGGTCGGCCCGGCGCGCGGCGGGGAACCTCGTCCACCGGTACGCCGCACCCGGCGAGCAGGAGCGCCGCCAAGGCCACGATCGGCACGCCCCGGTTCACGGCAGGCACCCCGGCAGCTCCACCCGGAACCGGGCTCCGCCCTCGGGGCGGTCCGTCACTGCGGCCCGGCCGCCGTGCATCGCCGCGTGTTCGGCGACGAGCGCGAGACCGAGACCGGTCCCGTCGGTGCCGGCCCGGGCATGGGCCGCCCGGCCCCGGACGAAGCGGGCGAAGACCACCTCGCGGTCCGGCTCCGGCACTCCCGGGCCGTCGTCGTCCACCTCGATGATGCCGGTGCCCTCGTCGTCGCAGGCCAACCGCACCTCCACCGGCCCCCCGGCGTAGCGGACGGCGTTCTCCACCAGATTGAGCAGGATCTGCGCCACCCGGCGCCGGTCGACCAGCCACTCGCCGCCGTCGGGCGCGGACCGTACCAGCCCGTCCGGCAGCCCGTACGTCCGGCAGGCGTCCCGGGCGAGCGCCTCCACATCGACGCGTTCACGGTGCACGGGCTGCTCGGTGCGGGCCAGTTCGATCAGGTCGTCGACCAGGCGCTGGAAACGGGCGATCTCGTCGGCGACGAGCCCGGCGGCCTTCGCGGTGCGTTCGTCGTGGTACTCGCGGCGGCGGTCCAGCACGCTCGCCGCGGCGGCCAGCGTCTGCAGCGGGGAACGCAGCTCATGGCTGACGTCGGCGGCGAACCGCCGGTCCCGCTCGATGTGCCGGACCAGTTGCTCCACCATTCGGTTGAACGAGGTGGAGAGGCGGGTCAGGTCAGGGTCGGTGGCGGGATCGAGGCGGGTGCTGAGATCACCGGCGACGATCCGCTCGGCGGCGTCGGCGACCGCGGTCAGTGGACGGAGGCTGTGCCGGGTGGCGTACCAGCCGAGGGCCGCGCCCGAGCCGGCCACCATGATGGCGACCGCGGTCAGCGTCAGCCCCACCAGCTGGAAGATCTGCTCGACCTCGCGCAGCGAGGTGAGTTCGTAGTAGCTGGTGGTCGGCGAGAGGGGGATGCCGACCAGCAGGGCCGGCTGCCCGTCCGTCCGGATCCGCTGCACGGCCGGCTCGCCCGAGCGGACCATGCGCTGCAGCTCCGGCGGGACCGAACCGGCGCCGATCTCCGCGGTGCGGGCGTACCACTGGCCGTCGCGCTGCAGCAGCGGGCGCCGGGCACTGCCGGTGTTCAGCGACCGGAGCACCTCCGCGATGTCCGGGGCGTCCGTGTCCAGGCCTGACCGGACGACCGCGGCGTCGAAGTAGGCCGCCCGCACCGCGGCGCGTTCCCGCTCGTCGAGCAGCGACCGTCGGGTCAGGTCGTACGAGAAGAGCGCCATCGCCGCCGCGAGCAGCAGCGCCCCGATGGCGAACGCGGCGGTGACCCGGGCGCGCAGTCCGAGGCGGTTCATCGCTGTAGTTTGTAGCCGAGGCCACGGAGGGTGACCAGGTGTCGCGGGTTGCCCGGGTCCTCCTCGATCTTCTGCCGCAACCGGCCCACGTGCACGTCGACCAGGCGCTCGTCGCCGGTGTCGTATCCCCACACCCGCTGCAGCAGCTGCTGGCGGGACAGGACCTTGCCGGCGTGCTGGGCCAGCTCGCAGAGCAGGCGGAACTCGGTCCTGGTGATCGCGACCGGTCGGCCGGCGCGGCGCACCTCACCGGCGTCCGCGCTGATCTCCAGATCGCCGAAGACCTGCACCGCGACCGGCGTGGCGACGGCCCGCCCTCGGCGGCGCAGCGCCCGCAGCCGGGCGGACAACTCCTTGATCGCCACCGGCTTGACCAGGTAGTCGTCGGCACCGGCCTCCAACGCGGCCACGATGTCGTGCGTGTCGTCGCGGGCGCTGACCACCACGATCGGTACGTCGTCGTCGCGGCGGAGCTGCCGGATGCAGTCGAATCCGTCCAGCCCGGGCAGCATGAGGTCGACGAGCACATTGTCCGCCGGGTCCTGGCGTTGCCGGCGCAGCCCCTCCTCGGCGCTCGCCGCCCCGTACGCCGTGTAGCCCTCCTCCTCGAGCGCGAGCAACAGCGCGAGCCGGATCCGGTCGTCGTCCTCGATCACCAGTACGGCTGCCACCCCGGCATCATCCCTGGCCGAGCCTCGGATCACCAACACCGTGATTTCCGGCATGGGTTTGTCACACAACTGTCATGTCGCCGCCGGGCGACCTCCACGATCGGCGCCCAGAGTGTGGAACAGCACCGAGCCGAACCGCAGAGGAGCCATCAGTGACCGCGCCCCAGCCACTCCCACCGGAGTGCCGGGTGCCCCGGATCGAGCTGGACGTCACCTCGGAGCTCGACCTGCCCCGACTTCCCGAGGTCGGCGCGGTCCTGGACCGGATCCTGTCCCTGCACCCCGGGGAGGTGGTGATCGACCTGTCCGAGTGTCGGCACCTGGACGCGGCCGCCATCGGGTTACTGCTCGACGTCCAACGACGGCTGGCTCGGCGAGGCGGCGTGCTCACGCTCCGCGATCCGCACCCGCGGATCCGCCGCATCCTGGACACCGCCCGTCCTGACCAGCCGCGACCGGTCGCCGAGGCCAGCCCGGGGCCACCGTCCACAAGCAGCGACCCGGCCGATGCCGGGCCGACGAGACCGGCGCTCGGGCGGGCGAAGGTCGTCACGCGGCCCTGAACCCCGCCGGAGCGAAGTCCAAGGAGGAAGCAGTGACCGGCAGTGCGCTCCTCAGCGCCCTCGCCATCGGCATCGGCGTCGGCATCGTGGGCAGGCTCGCCCTGCCGGGGCCGAAGGCCGCCCCCGTGTGGCTGACCGTCGCGCTCGGCGTGGCCGCCGCGCTACTGGGCTCCGTGACCATCCGCCTGATCGGTCTCGACGTGAACCAGACCCTTCCCCTACTGCTCGCCCAGGTCGGCTTCGCGATCCCCGCGGTGGTGGTCGGGGTCGTCACCGCCGGACGCCGGGGCACCGGGGATGCCACCGGGTCCTGAACCGCCGCACCACCCGGCAACCGCCCAGCCCGCACGTCGGTACGGGCGCAGCGCGAGAGGAGGAAAGGCATGACGGTCGTACCGGCGGAACACCTGATGAGTTTGATCTGCGACGACTGCGGCGACACGATCACCGGGACCGCCTGCGTCCTGCCCGACGCCGAGGTCGTCTGGACGTTGGTGTTCGAGCACGGCTGGACGGGCTCCCCCTTCGCCGCCGGCCCCCACCTCTGCCCCCGCTGCAGCCTCCGCCCGGAGGACGGCGCTGACGACGGTGCGGGCCCGACCTGGGACCACGGGTTCGACGACACGCTCGGCGTCGGCGACCTCGACAGGATCGGCGACCTTGACAGGATCGGCGACCTCGACGGGGTCGGCGACCTCGACGGGGTCGGCGACCTCGACGGGGTCGGCGACGACCAGGCGGTCGGGCACCCGGAGCCGGCGGAAGCGGTACGGCGGGCGCTGGCGGAAGCGGTCACCCTCGACCGGGAGGTGCTGGTCGATCTCGCCGAGGTGCGCACCATCGACTCCACGGGCCTGGGCCTGCTGGTGCGCGCGCACCAGGAAGTGCGGCAGGACGGCAAGATGCTCTGCCTGGTGGCGCCGTCCCGCTTCGTTCGCACGGTGCTGCACACCATGCGGCTGGACGGCGTCTTCCCGGTCATCCCCACCCGTACGGCTGCCTTTCGGCGATCCGGCACAGCGCCGGTGGCGTCCGCCCGCCCGGTGCCCGCGCCGGGCATGGCCCGGCAGAAACGACCGCCGGTGGAGCACCCGCCCGTCCAGCCCAGCCCGGCGGCGCCCGCCGCGCCGGTGACGACCACGGAGGTCGCAAGGTGATGCCCTGGCCATACCCCGAGCACAACCCCTACGTCGGCGACGACGGGGTCCACGACGAGGACCTGCGCCTCGCCGCGCTGGTGGCGCAACGGCTGAGCGCCGACTGGACGACCCGCCGCCAGCAGATCTCGGTGAGCGTGCAGAACCAGGTGGTCATCCTGACCGGGATGGTCGCCGACCCGGCCACCCAACGGGCGGCCGGCGACCTGGCCTGGGACGTTGTCGGCGTCTTCGACGTCTGCAACGCGCTCACCCTGTACGGCCGCGGACGTGGCCGACGATGAGCCCGGGTCCCGAAGGCGCTACCAGGATGCGGGCCAGTGCTCCGCCCTTTAACGGGGGTGAAGGCCCGTGCGGGAGGGCCGCCAAGGCCCGAGCGTGCGCTAACTCGGCCGGTTCTGCTGCTCGATGTACTGGCGCGGGACCGACAGGGGTGGGCCTTCGATGGTGCCGGGTGAAGTAGGAGCCGGACCACAGAGTCGGGTGCCGCGCCAGAAGTGGCGGCGGATGTTGGGGTAGTCGCGGCGTAGGTAGCGGGAGGACGCCGTTGAGGGAGTTGACCAGCTTGGACAGGGCTACCTTGGGTGGGAAGTTCATCAGCAGGTGGACGTGGTTGTCCTCGCCGTTGAACTCGACCAGCTCGCATTCGAACTGTTCGCACAGCTGCCGCATCACCTGTTCGAGGTAGTGCAGGTGTTCGTCGATGATGCCCGGTGCTCGGTGCTTGGTGACGAAGACCAGGTGGGCGTGGAGCAGGAGATCGCAATGTGTGCCGGTGCGAACCGGGTAATCGGTGGCCAATAGAACGCGTGTACGATGTGGGGCGTGGCGGCGGACTTGGGTCGGAAGTACCGGCTGTATCCCACGCAGGT